>CAZOMF010000009.1:21646-25070 GCA_964580635.1 uncultured Dehalococcoidaceae bacterium | reverse complement strand
GCTACTCTTGCGGACCGGTATGATTTGATGGTTGATTTCACGATCAACCATCTGTCTCGTCGATCAGTTCAGAATGAAGTATTCTGGACCGAACGGGCAAGGACGAATATGAATTTGGAAATTAGCTCTTCCCGCCGAGCACGGAAATTGCTTGGACAAGAGTCAACTGCCAAGCGCTTCTATAATTGGTTTGTTCACCTGACGAAAAATCCCCGTCATTTTGTTTCGCCCATGGTGAGCCGGATTCATTGATTTCAGTGATGGTTGATCGAATAGTCGGGGAAATTGTCTTTAAACAGCTTGGATATCAACCCACTTAAAACTACCGGGAGAATGTAAACCAAGGAACACTACGGCAGAAAGGGCGGACGGTAGTCCAGCCCCAGCAGGTCCCGCGTGGTATCACGAAGCTTCTTTAGCAAGCTATCCAGAGCGTGTTTTTCTTCGATGGATAGTTTTTCAAAGATAAGATGGATGGAACGCTCGGAAACCTGTTTGTGGTATAGCTCGCTGCCCTTTTCCGTTAAAGTAATGTAGGTTTTAAGGTCGCCGGATTTCTTGGACTTCTGTATCAGGTTCTTTTTTTCCATGCGGTTGATAAGCGTTGAAACCGAATTGAACTCTTTCAGCGTCCAATTGGCAAGTTCTTCGATGGTGGTGGGCTCGTTTTCCCTGGAAAGCATGGTCAACACTCTGGCCTGAGGTTGGCTGAGATGAAGATGCTTCAGTTCGAGCTCCACGGCGTTGGTGACGATGCTGTCGACCTGGTCTAACAATATGTAAAGGTTTATGTCCGGATCGTTCTTTTTTTGCTCGCGTATCGTTTCCAGTTCGTTGTTTTCCGGCTTCATTTCAAGGGACCTGCTTTTCTGGCGGTGAGTCGTTTTATTGTAGCTTAGAAGGGGGATTTTCGCCAATCTATTGACGGTCCCCGGCAGGTTGCACCTGGTATGTTGCCACTGGTACCGGCTGGGTGGTCAGGTTCATCTCTCCATTCCGGTTTGTGATGATGACCCACTTAAGCCACTGCTTGTCGTCCCGCTGGGGGAAGTCCTCGCGGTAATGCGAACCGCGGCTTTCCTCTCGCTTCAGTGCCGCTCGGTAGGTCAATTCGGCGCATAGCACCATGCTCGCTACCTCATGACATTTGCTCAGATAATGCAGGTCTTTGGCTTGTAACTCGGGCAGTCTTCCTTTTAAATTCTCAAGTACCTTCAGCGCCTCCTCTAACCGCGCCTTGCTGCGGCGCAGGTTGTATTTGATAGGAGCGGTAATTTCTTGGAGGGAATTGATGACATCACCGGGGAGAACGCCCGTGGACCGCTCAAGAGGTTTAAAAATACGTTGTTTGAAACCTTGTATCTCAGATGATGCGCTGGTTGTATGCCTGGACTGTGTTTCCGCAACGTATCGCACCGCAGAGGGGCCGGCCCAGGTGCCGCTGATGACCGCGAACAGGATACCGGCACCGGGTGTAATGCCGGGGGGTGAACATACTGCTCCCGCCACGGCTGAGCCGGCGTAACTGGTATCACCTATCGCCCAGAGCCCTTTCAGGGACGTTCTCATTTCATGGTCTACTTTAACGCATGAGGTTTCCCCATGTAACGGTATTGAGATCTCGCGTTCAGAGCCCGGAGGCAATCCGTATTTCGCCTCTTTTTCAGCCATGCGCTGTGACCAATCGTTGAGCCTTGGCAGATCCATCTTTGGGTAGCCGCCTCCCCGTGCTGGTGGGGGCGCGAATCTAATAGGGCCTCGTCCCTCGGCCACTTCCTTTTCCAGACCTACCGCCAACGGTACCGGTAAGAAAACGCCCGTGGGACCAGAGTCCGGCAGATATTTTTGGGCCAAATTCTCACCTTTTGAATTAACCAGGAACTGATGACCGACCATGCCGCCGTCCGTATCCTGGTATACCGTGTGGCCGTAAAGGTTGCCGTATTCCGCGTTGCGCATTTCAGCGCCGGCGCGGTAGGCCGCGGCGATGCCATCGCCGGTACCGGCTACCCAAAACCGTCGGACTTTATAGCCGCAGCTGCCGTTGGCCAGTACCGTGGCTTTAGCTTTGAAAACGAAATATTCACCCGTGACAATACCAAACCCCACCGCTCCGACGACGGTACTATCCTGTTTCAGCAGATCCACGACATGGATTTTATCCAAGAATTTCACACCCAGCTGGTGAGCCTTTGACCGAATGCGCAGCATCAAATCGATATCAACGAAGGTCATGGATAATTCAGGAGCAAAATTGTTCGGGAAGGAAAGGATTTTTCCGTCCGGAGTCCGCGCAAATTTAACGCCCCATGTATCGAGATCCTCGATGGCTTTGTGGGAACTTTGGACGTACTTTAACAATAAGTCTTGGTCGTTTAGGTAGAGTCCTGAAGTTCGGACCTGAAAATCAAGAAATTTTCCTGCATTTTTTTCCGGTTCCAGAAAAGCCAGGATCCCCCCGATCTTGGTAGCCTTACCGGCCCAGCCGGCCGTTTGCTTCTCCACGACAAGGATGTCCACGGCCGGGTCTGCTTCCTTGGCCTTGACGGCCGTTACCAGCCCGCCGATGCCCCCGCCAATGATCAGCACATCAGTGGATATGATTTCATTAGCTGCTTCGTTGTTCGCCACGTTGGGCCTCCTTTATCGAACGCCGAGGTTGAGATGAAATTTAGTAAGAGGTGCGCAGCGGCGCCGGTATGTTGGGCACGACCTCGATGCATTGGGCCGGGCAGGCAGCTTCGCAGGCCAGGCACCAGACACAATCCTCCGGGTAGGCCACGAAGGGTACTTTTTCGGCCTCGTTCCAGCGGAGCACGTCCACGAAGCAGGCGTTGACGCACATCTTGCATTTTTTGCACGTCTCCAGGTCTATGGCGATGCTCTTGACCCAGTTTTCAGGCATTTCCGTACGCCTCCCTACCTGATGTATACGATTTTCCCGCCCTCTTTTTTCACTTTGAGGGAAGCCTGGCGGTTGATGGCGGGATCGGTCACCGCCTGCCAGATTCCCCAGAGCGCCGGAAGGAACGCCTTGAAGGTGCTAACCTCGGCGATGTTGTGCGTGCGCCAGCCGCCGCCGGTCGGTTTCTTGCCGCTGGGGTGGGGAGGCAGCGCCGGCGCCGCACCGGGAGGCCCGGGCGGGGGCCCGCCGGGAATGCCGTGCATGCAGGAACGCATCTTGCAGCCGCCGGGGATGGCTTCCCACTGGTGGGAGAGTATGATGGGCGATTTATTCGGGGAGCGCGGGTCGGTAGGACCGCCCGCGGTGAGGAGGTGTTCGTACGTCCAGAAGTTTTTCTGGTCGTCCGTTCCGAGATTGGGGTCCATCCAGACGATGCGCAGGTCCATGACCGGGCCGTAATCGATGCTTTCCGAGGCTATCTGTACCGCCCCGATATGACCGCCGGGCGGAGGTTCGACC
>CAZOMF010000009.1:11931-21636 GCA_964580635.1 uncultured Dehalococcoidaceae bacterium | reverse complement strand
TGCACCGCGCCGATGTGGCCGTTCAGCGGCGGCATGACCTCCCACCGGAACCCCTTGTGCTCCTCGGGGCACCAGAGCTCGTAGCCCTTTTCCATGTTGACCCACCACCAGTCAATCATCTCCGCGCTCACACCGGGCACGATGTGATCCACCACTGTCCAGTTTTCAGGGAATTTCTCTTCCGCCATTTGACTACCCCCTTTAATCGCCGCGTGACTTGACAAAGATCCTGGGACTCCCTATTATTTCATCAATCATAATAAATTATTATTATGATGTCAATATCTATTTCATATATGAAGTTATGAGGTGATATGTGAACAAATTGTTTGATTTGAGCGGTAAAATCGCTCTCGTGATCGGGGGGCATGGCGGTATCGGCCGGGCGATCGCCCTCGGCCTGGCGGAGGCCGGGGCCGATGTTGCAGTGGCCAGCCGCAACCTCGAAGCCCTGCAGGCCACTGTCAAGGATATCGAGTCGAAAGCCCGGAAATCTCTGGCAGTAACGGTGGATATCGTTGATGAAAAACAGGTAAATGATATGGTTGCCAGGATACTGGAAACCTTCCCCCGCATCGATATCCTCGTTAATGCGGCCGGACTGGCTATTCGCAAGCCGGCGGACAGCTTTCCCGTCGATGAGTGGCAGAGGGTAATGGACATCAACACGCGTGGTACGTTTCTCTGCTGCCAGGCTGTTGGCAAAGTGATGTTGCAGCAAAAAGAAGGCAGGATCATCAATATCTCCTCCGTTCGTGGCAGGTACGGTCTTCCTTCCGGCTACGCGGCCTATTGCCCCAGCAAAGGCGCGGTGGATACCCTGACGCGTACGCTCGCCTGCGAATGGGCAAAATCGAATGTCCTGGTCAATGCCGTGGCGCCCACCATTGTGGAGACGGACCTCACCAAGGACGCGCTGGCCGATCCGGCCTATGCCAAGCAGATGAAGGACCGCATCCCCATGGGGAAGTGGGCTCTTCCGGAGGACATCGTCGGACCGGTCGTTTTCTTCGCTTCCGAAGCATCGAGTTTCGTGACCGGCCAGATTCTTTATATAGACGGTGGCGTGACCACCTGGTAGCTACCGTGACTGAACAGTAAGACAAGGAGAATTGATATGGCTAAGAAAGTATTCGTCGACCTGACCCACCCTTTCAGCGCGGAAATTCCCCGGTGGCCGTATTTTGACAAGCCGATCATCGACAATGCCCATACGATGGCAAAAGGCGGCGTCCTGACGCAGAAGATCACTTGCACCATGCACACCGGAACCCACTGCGATGCGCCACGCCATGTCATGGAAATCGAGTTCGACGGCAAGCGGGCGCGGTATACGCACGAAATGCCGGTCGATGCCTATACCGGCGAGGCCGTCTGCCTTCCCATCGAGATCGAACGCTGGGGGCTTATCGGCCCGAAACACCTCGAGGCCGCCTGCGAAAACGTCGGCATCAAGCCGGTCGAACTCGAAGGCATGGTTGTCTGCTTGAATACCGGCATGCACCGCAAGTTTGACGATTCGAAGGAGTACTATCACTATTCGTGCGGAACCGGTATCGACGCCGGCCGCTGGTTCGTCGAGAAGAAGGTCAAGTGCGTCGCCATGGACTCGCAGGCACTGGACCATCCGCTCCATACTGCCATGGGCAACAATGGCATGACCCGCATGAACCTCATCGGTGCTTCCGGCAAGACCATCTGCGAAGAGTACATCGAAAAGTTCGGTGAGGAAGCCTATGCGGAATTCGACAAGGAAACCTACATCAAGGTTCACGGACGGGAAGCGTACGACGAGAAGTTCGGTGACCTGGAAGCGCTCGGCAACTGGGGCACCTGGGAACCCTGTCACAAGATGATGCTCGGCCACGGCATCGTCGGGGTTGAAAACCTGGGTGGTGACCTTGATAAAGTGTCCGGCAAGCGCTTCCGTTTCTACTGCTTCCCGCTCCGCTGGTACTTGGGTGATGGCTCCATGGCCCGTTGCGTGGCGGAAATCGATGAAGACGAAATCAATGACGTGCCGGACCGGCAATATTCTTACGGCGGCTGCATCTAGAACTTGCCAGATTGTTATCCTAAACCTTGTATTGATGGGGAGAATGTATGAAGAAATTCAGTTTATCGGAGGCGCAACCATATGCAGCCGCCGGACATTTCAACATGACGGCGATGCGCCTGCAGGGCAAGGACGAGACGGGGATCGGACGTTTCTGGGTGGGCGTTTCTTACTTTCTTCCCGGCGGCGGCGCCGAGTGGGCCTATGAAGACAACCCCAACGAGAAGGTCTACATCGTGCTGGACGGGGAAATCACGGTCAGGAACAGCGAGGAAGAGGTTACCTTGCGGCCGATGGACTCGCTCTACCTCGCTCCCAACGAAGGCCGTTCCATACTCAACAAGACGAACAAGCCGGTCGCTATGATGGTGGTGATCAACTACTGAGGAACCGATAGCATGGCGGGACTTCTCGAAGGCGTAACCATAATCGGGTTCGAGCAGGTAGTGGGCGTGCCGGCCGCCACCGCCGTTCTCGCAGACTGGGGCGCCGATGTCATCAAGATCGAACCTGGCTGGGGAGATTGGCAGAGGAGCCTCGTCAGCTTCAACCGGAGCCCGCTCCAGCTCCACCTGGAAAAAGGCGATATTGAGCTTCATTTTGAGTTCCTCAACCGGAGCAAGCGGAGCGTCGTGCTGGACCTGCGCACCGAAGGTGGACGAAAGGTTCTTTACCGGCTTTTGGAAAAAGCCGATATGTTCGTCACCAATTACTCACTCGACGTATTGAAGAAATACCGTCTGGACTACGCCGGCCTCAAGGACTCGTACCCGAGGCTCATCCATGCTGTTCTCACCGGGTACGGCTCCAGGGGCCCGAAGGCGAATGACCGCGGGTATGATTATGTAGCCGCCTGGTCATATGGCGGGCTCATGGATCTGGTAAGCGCTGGCCCGGAATATCCTCCTCCTATTTCACGCCCGGGGATGATGGATATCGTCGCCTCGTCCCATATTACCAGCGGGCTCCTCGCCGCCCTGTACCACAGGGAAAAATCAGGCAAGGGACAGGGGCTGGAGCTTTCCTTGTATCACACCGCGGCCTGGACACTGGGACTTGACATCCAGACTGCTCTCTATGGCCATCCGCAGCCCCGGTGGGACAGGAAGCAGGCCCCGAACCCGATGTATACCTCCTACCGGTGCAAAGACCGGTGGTGCATGATGTGCCATCCCAGCCAGGAGTACTGGGCCCCATTTTGCCAGGCCATCGGGAGGGAAGAATGGATCGAAGACCCCCGTTACGCCACCATGGAAGGGCGCGAGCAGCACTCCGGTGAACTGGTAGCGGCGATCGAAACGGTCATGGCTGCCAGGACCTGGGCTGAATGGGAAATCGAGTTCCGTAAATATGACCTTATCGCTAGCGGCAACCAGACCATCGCCGAGATGCTGCACGACGAACAGGCTCTGGAAAACGACTTCTTTTCAGATATTGAGCACCCGGTTACCGGCAGCGCACGGCTTCTGAACAGCCCGGTCCGGTTCAGCGAAACTCCCGCAAGTATACGTTGGGCGGCGCCGCAACTCGGCGCCCACACGGAAGAGGTACTCCTTGAATATGGCTATACGTGGGATGATCTTGAAAAAATGAAGGAAGAGGGCGTGATACCCTGATGGAACAACTCAAGTTGGCGGGAAAGACTGCTCTCGTGACCGGGGCTAGCCGGGGTATCGGGCGGGCGATCGCTTTATCTCTGGCAGAAGGGGGCGCCGATGTCGCCGTCAATTGCTCGATCTCCGTTGAAGAAGCTGCCGATGTCGTTAAAGAGGTCGTGCGGCTTGGGTGCCGCGCTGCGGTTTTCCAGGCCGATGTGGCTGACAAAGCCGCGGTCGAAAAAATGGTGGCCGAAGTCGTCGGGAAGTTCGGAATGATTGATATTCTTGTGAATAACGCCGGCCTGGCCACGGTCGCCCCGTCGGAGGATCTCGACGAGAACGTCTGGCGCCGGGGCATCGATGTCATGCTGAGCGGGACGTTCTACTGCTGTCAGGCCGCCGGCCGGGAAATGATACGGCGGCAAAGCGGGAAGATTATAAACATCGCCTCCATCAACGGTATCGTGGCGTTCCCGGAACGGGCCAGCTATTGCAGTGCCAAGGCCGGGGTGATGGCGCTGACCAAGATATTGGCCGTCGAGTGGGCTCGTCATGGCATCAACGTGAACGCCATCGCTCCCGGCTACGTTGACACGGAACTGGTCAGGAATCTGGAGTCTCAGGGCACCCTCGACGTGCACGAGCTCGTTAATCGGACGCCGGGGAAAAAACTCACCGGGACCGCGGATATCGGCAAGGCGGCCGTGTTTCTCGCCTCGGAAGATGCCGGTAACATCAACGGCCAGACTCTGGTCATCGACGGCGGCTGGACGGCCTACGGCTATCTTGAATCATGGCTGAAAAGGTAGCACGACAAAACTGGGCGGAAGAAAAAACATGAGATTGATCGGGCTGGAAGAGCATTTTCTTACCCCGGAATTTCTGGAAGGACCCGGACGCTCGCTGAAAATGCAAGCGCAATCGCCGGACGCCCGGGTCGCTTCCCGCTATACCAGACTTATCGATCAGCTTTGTGAGGTCGGTGAAGGCAGAATTGCCGCCATGGACGCAGCGGGGATCGATATCCAGGTGCTTTCGCTGCACGCCCCCGGGGTAGAACAGCTGGACCCGGCCGAGGCGGTAGAGCTGGCACGTGAAATGAATCATTGGCTGGCAGATGCAGTGGGCCGCCATCCGGACCGTTTTGTTGGCCTGGCTGCGTTGCCTATCATGGTCCCGGAAGCAGCGGTGGCTGAACTTGAAAGAACGGTCCGGGACTATGGTTTCAGGGGCGCCGTGCTCAACGGCCACACCCGAGGCCGCTACCTGGACGATCCGTTCTTCTGGCCGGTATTGGAATGCGCCGACCGGCTCCGGGTACCGCTTTACCTGCATCCCGCCCCGCCGCCGCAGCCGGTGATCGAATCCTACTACACCGGCAATTTCCCGCCGGAAGTTGCCGCTCAGTTGGCCAGTCCCGCTTGGGGCTGGCACATTGAAACAGCCGTCCATGTTCTCCGCATTATTCTGAGCGGAGCCTTCGACCGTTTCCCGAACCTGCAACTGATAATTGGCCACCTGGGCGAAACGCTACCGTTTATGCTGCCCAGGCTTGATCTGACTTTGCCTCGAACGGTTACCGGACTCGATCGTTCAATTGGAGAATATCTTCGTCAAAACGTCTACTATACCATCAGCGGCTTCAATTTCGTACCGACATTCCTTGACCTGTTTCTCGAGGTCGGAGCAGACCGTATTATGTTCTCAGCGGATTATCCTTGGGGAACCATGCAAGCGGCTCGCTCCTTCCTGGAGAATCTGCCGATAAGCCCGCCGGACAAAGAGCTAATCACTCACAGTAATGCGGAGCGCCTGTTAAAACTGTGAGTTGACCCGGGGAACGCACTTGTGCCGATATTTCAACTAAGCGATACCGTTTGTATTCGTTGATTTCCCAGGAATTACGATTCCATTACGATGAGGAACCAGCCAATACGCATTGTTACCCAATACAAAGAACGTACCAATGGAATTTGGCTCCCATCAGGTAAGATGATGACGAACTCCCGGCGATGTCGGTCAGCCAGTGTTCACACCTGTGCTTGGGCGGCATCCCGGGGCATCGAGATCACGCTACCGAATACCGGGGCGATCACGCGAGTCGAGATCGACTGCCATACGGCTTCGGCATCCTGAACTTCCTCACGTTCCGTTTCGATGATCGCATCGGGTATCGGAGGGACACTCACGTGGATTTTTAACGAAACTTTTAACGAAAGCTCGTCTCTCGGTGACCCGGGTATAAAACCTCTTGCATGCCGTTTTCATATTCGTCTTGCGAAGCAGCAGCAACTTCAGACCGAAGTGTTCCTCGAATAAATCCCTTACGTGCGGATCACTGCATTTTCAGCGACCTTCCAGCACGCTTTTCGCGCCGAAATAGCGGGGCATCAGACCAACAAGCGGCGTTCCGAAGAGCAGCCTGGTACCGATGCGGCGGAGCGATGGCGGGGTATGGGCGGAAGGAATGAAGATTTTCAAAAGGAGGGCGGCGCGGGCTTGTTTTTGCCGCACCACCGGCTTGAAAAAGTCCTCGTACTCCTGGAAGGCCCGTGTTTCCGCACCGGCATGATGTTCGAGCGCCCGACTCAGCAGATAGGCCTCGCCCATCGCCATGTGTGAGCCCTGCCCGGATACCATCGTCAGGGCGCCGCAGGCATCTCCCAGCAGCGCGCACCTCCCCTTGCGCCAGGATGGCATCACAATCTGCGTGAATGAATCGAGGAAGATTGGGGTCGTCGTGTCCAGGTTATCGAGGATGGTCCGGCAGAGCCACCCGGCTTTTTCGAATGCACGCCGGAGAACGGTCAGGCGCTCTTCCGGGGGCACGTACGCGGCGCTCCGGTTGCGGAACAGGTAGATGGCGGTGATCACCTTTTCGGAGATCGGATACACCGCCACAAAACGGTCGGCGGTTTCGTACATGGTGATGGCATCGGTCAGCCCGTACCGGTTCGGAGCGTGGAAAGCGGCAACGGACGTACCCAGGAACCGGGCGAACTCGCGTTCCTCGCCGAAAACCAATTGTCGGGTCCGGGAATGGACGCCGTCGGCGCCGAACACCAGGGAGAAACTGTCTTTATCGCCGTTTTCGAATGCCACCTCGACGGCGGGACCGGTATCCTGCAGGGAGCGCAGGCACGTGTCGAACCGTACTTCGAGGCCCTCGGTTTGCGTCTTTTCGAAAAGGGCCGCCTCCAGGTCGGTCCGGCGCAGGGTCAGGTACCTGTCATGGAAAGCCTGTTTGATCCGGTCTATCCCGATGGAGACGAACGGCTCGCCGTTTTCCCGCACGTATGCCAGATGATTGAAGGGGTAGGTAACCGCCTTGAGCCGGTCGAGGATGCCGAGCCGCCCGGCCATATCCCAGCCCGTACCGAAAACATCGACGATATAGCCCTCTTGCCTCACGGCCGGGTCGCGTTCGATGACCAGCGGTTCCCACCCGGTGCGCCGGAGGAATAGGCCCAGAGCCAGGCCGGCTATCCCCCCGCCCGAGATGAGGACCCGCCTATTCACCGGTTTTCCATCGATGCTGCCTGGACGAGTTCGACACGTTCATTCACCACTGATTATACCGCGCCGGCCGCTTCCTATATACCGTACCTTCCTTGCCCGGAGCAGCGGTATCACGGTTTTTTCGCGCGGAGTATCATCCACCCCCACGCTCGCCGCACTTCCCACTCCTGGAAAGGCGATGCCGCCAGTACCGTCTCCATTTCCCGAGGGGTGAGACTGGCCCATACCGACCCCACGCCGCCGTTGACCCGGCGGATGCCCGGGGGAGCGATGCAACGCTGTCCGAGCCGGATGACCCAGTACATGAGCCACGGCATATCCCGCCGGAGATCGAATAACAGGACCTGTCCTTGTGGTTTCAGTACGCGGTATATCTCCCGGAAGGACCGGTCCGGGTTCGGCCAGTGGTGCAGCGCCAGTGTGCTGACGATGAAGTCCGCCGAGCTGTCCGCCAGCGGCAGCTGGTCGATATTCGCCTCCAGGAACCGCGGGGAGCGGCCGGCGGGTTGATCACTGGCGAGTTTGCCGGCGAGCTCCAGCGCGTCCCGGGAAATATCGATTCCGGTCACCTCGACCCCGGGGAACGCCCCGGCGATCTTGACGGCGAGGTATCCGGGTCCGCACCCGGCGTCCAGCAGCGTTCCATGAGGCCGGTACCGTTTCAGCCGCCGCACGAACATGAAGCGAATGAAGGAAAAAAGCGGCCATCGGCTCACGCGGTCATACGAGAGCGTCGCTTCGAGATCATCCGGCTTTTCCTGGCTCAAATCCCGGGTGCTGCGGCGGCGGACAAGGCAAGGCACTGCCAGAACGACGATGATGACGAGAGGAAGGATCCAGGCGATCATCCTGGCTTTCCTATGAAGGAGGCTGCGGTTATATCGCCATGCATAGTCTTTTCTTCAAACCTCGAATCGTTGGTTTCGCCGCCGCCGTCAGCCCAGCAGCTGTCCGATAGCAAGCAGGATGGCATACAATAGTCCCAGCAGGATAAGAGCATTGGTGGCTTTGTCAAAGTCACGCTTCAGGAAAACGACACCGCTGATGAACAGCGGCCAGACGAGGAACGTGATGCCCGTCAGTGGCTTGTATATCCCGAGGGTAACGAGCAGCACCTGGTAGATCAGCAGGAACAAGAGCCACGAGGTGAGGTACCATTCCAGCGAAACACCGTACTCCCACATCGTATGGACCAGGCTCTTGACCCCTTTTTTCAAATCGGCGGCGGCGTCCGGCCATTCGTCGAGCGCCAGGCCGCAAAAAGCGAGTACGATGCCGAAGGGGATTCCGCCGAGGATCCCGTGCACCCAGTCGGCGTGCTGATTGGTGGCGAGCATCCCCACCAGGGCGGCCACGGGACCGACGCCCGTGAACAGGGCCAGCTCGTGGCTCCAGTTGAATTTGCCCGGGGAGTACCAGAAGGTGATTGTCATGCCCAGGCACCCGACCGCCAGGACCGGCCAGCCGCTTCGGAACATCAGATAGATCAGGATGGCGAGGGCCGCCAGGTACCAGCCCGAAGCGTTGAGGACGATCGCCTTCAGACTCACCTCTCCCCTGGCCGCCAGGTTTTGGGCGGAGGTATAACGTTTCTCGCGGCTCCGCGACTGCGGTTCACCCTTATCCAGGCCCGTCCACGCGTAGTCCAGAAAGCTGTTGAAGGAGTTGGCGCCGGCCATGATAAGCAGCAGCGCGGCTATTCCCAGCCACGAGTTGAGGGTAAGACTTCCCGCCAGCACCGCCCCCATGAAAGCAGAAAGACCGAAAAAGGGGGCGGTAAACCAGCGCGGCAGCGTCCACAGGTGTATCTTCAAAGTGCGAATGACAGTGTCAGACATCCGTTTGCCCGCGGCGGAGATTCAGCCTTATGATGGGCAATCCGCCCGGAAAAAGCAAGCTTCGGCCGGGGAGCAGAGATAGTGTTACAATAGGGGAAACGACCGTTTGATGATCACCGTTACGAGGAGTCACTATGAAGAAATACGTCAGGTGCAAAGCGTGCGGCTACATCATGGAAGAGGGCAAGGCAGGGGACCGGTGTCCCGCCTGCGGGGCCCCCAGGGCGGCGCTCCAACCCTATGAAGACCCGATGTCCGCCCGCCGCAGGACCCTGCTGAAGCTGGATTTTCACCCCGTTGCCGTGCATTTCCCGGTCAGTTTGACGGCCGCCGCGCTGGTGTTCCTGATTTTTGACTCATTTCTTTCCGGGCGTGCCCATGCGATGCTGGCGGACACCGTGAAGATAGTCGTTCTCGTGCTGCCGGTGATGGTCCTGGTGGCCGGTATCGCCGGGTTCATCGATGGGAAGCTGCGCTTCAGGAAAATCAGGAACTCGCTGATCCTGAAACGCAAGATAGTCGGGGCCTCCATGTTGTTCGCGGTACTGGCGGCTCAATCGGTCGTTGTCTGGCTGGTGGGGTTCAGCGGCGGCGGCATTGCCGTTGCCGCGGTGCTGGGGGCCGTCGCTCTCGCCATCATCATCGTACTGGCCGTTTGGGGAACAAGCCTCATGGAGGCGGCCTTCCCCGGCAA
>CAZOMF010000009.1:2276-11831 GCA_964580635.1 uncultured Dehalococcoidaceae bacterium | reverse complement strand
TCATCGTACTGGCCGTTTGGGGAACAAGCCTCATGGAGGCGGCCTTCCCCGGCAAGTAGCGTACCGCGGCCGTTCGTCCCGCGGACCGCCCGATCGAGGAGACTGGCAAGACATGCCGTTCGATGCCCCCAGGATAATCGGATTGGACTACAGCGTACCGCCCCTGCGGTATACCCAGCGGGAGATATTCGAGAGCCTCGGCTACGACCGGCGATGGTTTCGCATCTTCAGCGAGGCCGGTATCGACGAGCGCCGTTTCGTGCTCCCTCCGGAGCAGGTCCGGACGCTGACGTTCCAGATGCAGCAGGAGGCATACGCTTGCTGGTCCCGTAAACTCACGGCCGAAGCCCTGCGGAAAACGGTGCCTCCGGAGGACCTCGGCCGGCTGGGGCTGCTCGTCTATCATTCCTGTACCGGCTTCCTGCCCGGTCCCACCGTCGGCCACTACCTGGCGGAGGAGTTCGGTCTGCGGGACATCGAGCTGTGCAACATCGCCTCCATGGGCTGCGATGGCAGCTGGCCCGCTTTGCGGCGCTGCTATGACTACACGAAACTCACCGGCCGGTCTTCCGTCCTCCTGGCCTGCGAGCTGAGTGACCTGACCTACTATCCCGAATCGGACCCGCCCGACAGGGAAAATGACTACGAGCTCATGCGGGCCTACGCCATCTTCGGGGACGCCTGCAGCTGCGCCGTTATCGGCTACGATGACGACCCCGGCCATCCCAAACTGCTCGATTTCGCCTCGACGATGGACACCCGCTACATCGACCGCCTCGGGTACACCTGGCGCGACGGCCGGCTCCGGGTCAGACTGGCGAAGGACGTGCCGGAAATCGCCTCCGGACTGGCGATCGACGCGACCGACAAGCTGCTGCGTCAGAACGGCCTGGAGTCCGGTGATATCGCCTGCTGGATAGTGCACCCCGCCGGGGTTTCGATACTGGACCGGTTCCAGCGGCACTACCATCTTCCCGAAGACGCGTTGCGCTGTTCCAGGGAAGCGTTGAGGAAGTTCGGCAACTGCTCAAGTGCCTCCGTCGGCCTGGTGGGAAAACTGCTCGCGGAGGGTCAGCCGCCCCCCCGGGGTTACGCCGTGATGGTCAATATGGGCCTGGGGATGTCCGGCAACAGTGTCCTGCTGTCGTTTTCCTGACCGGAAGAAATGAGCGGAAACGGACGCGGCGCGACGGCGTCGTCAGGAAGCCTGCCTCTTTATTCCCACTGCGGGGTCGCCTTTCATGAAGAAAAGCTGGAAGAAGTAAGCGGCGAACACTCCCACGAAAGCGTCCGCCATCTGTCCGAGCGCCATGCGGTCCTGATACCCGGAGGTATAATAAAGATAACCGCCGCTGGCGGCCAGAGCCGTCATTATGACGCCGACGATCGCCAGTATGCGGACCCACCGGTTGGATTTCGACGCGAAAGCGAAAAACAGTGTCACGAGCGAAAAGCCCCCGACAACGAAACCGGCTGCTCGGTGATAGGAAGCAAGCGATGCCATTGCGTGGGTAAATCCGAGGCCATAATCAGGCCCGCCGGGCCAGAAAAGGAAGAAAATTATCCAATGCCCGCTCAGGGCTTGTACCGCCGCCAAGAGAAGAGTGCCCAAAGTGGCTGTCCACAGGCCCCAGCGATATACGTCAGCTGCCTTGATCATCACTGTAAACCCGCTGTAATATCACTGGTGCTGGTCCGGTCATCGGTTGGCATAAAAGTCCTGCCGGGATTGGGTCGACAAACGCTCTGAAATATTCACAACTGTACGTTGTTCATCACCTATATCGCTATACTACTAGAATGCCGGCGCCCTTTCAAATATCCTTGCTTTGACCGGGTGCTCGTTTGTCTCCATCATCCCGGAAACCAGGATACCGATAGGACTGACTCGATACGTGGTAACCTGCCTGGGAGCTGGTCATAGGCCCCCGGCCATTCAGGACGTCGCAATCAGGCGAATAAATTATAGCACGGAGTGTCCAGTTCCGATGGGCGGAGAAGTTGAGAATACGAGTGTAAAGGTTCTATATACCGTACGGTAGCGCCCGCCACCCGATTACTATCTGTTTCGCTCTGGTCCCATCGGGACGTTCCTAAAGGTTTCAATTCCGGGTAGCCGCGTGTTATTGTGTGGGGGTACTCGTTTCAGGAATCGTCGTTCGGAAAACATGAGGTGTAAGGAACAGATGCCTGGATCTGAAAAACCGTCTTCATACGGTAGGCCTTTACTGATCGTCTTGCTGGTCCTCTTGGTCGCGTCGGGGATCGGCTGTAAAACCGCCGCGTCATCGACAGCCGGCACTGTTGGCCCTCTTCCTGAAAACGCGCAGATACTCTTTCTGTCCAACCAGGACACCGGCGGCAGCCGTCTGGAGATATACTCGATGGATGCGGACGGCGGACACGTCACTCGCATCACGCATACCCGGGATCAGCACTTCGTGTTCGGGATCGATACCAGCGGGCGCTTTATCGTGGCCACGAGGGGCAGTGAATCGCATAAACGCCTCTGGCTCCTGGACCTCCGGACCGGGAAGGAGACCCCGTTGACCGGAGAAAAAGATAACGCTGAAGGCCGAAGCTTTTCTCCCGATGGTGAGTGGGTGGTGTTCTGGATGGTCCCGGCGGGAGGAACGTATTCCGATATCTACAAGATTAAGCGTGATGGCTCGGGGCTGGTCAATCTCACCGATACCCCGCTGGCGAATGAGTTCGACCCGGCCTGGTCGAGCAGCGAAGACAAAATCGCTTTTACGTGCAACAACGGCCGGCCCGATCGGTTCGTCCTGAAGGTCATGAACGCTGACGGGACCGGGGTTGAGACGGTCTATGATCCCGTTGACGCCGCGAACACGGCACGCTTTCCCGTGGGGGTCTACGATCCTTCCTGGAGCCCTGACGGCAGGTGGCTGCTGGTGGATGAGCCGGTCAAATTCACCGGCGGAGGCGAGAACGGCGGGGCCGGGGTGTGGCATATTCTGAAAATAAATGTCGAGAGCGGCATCGCGGAAGACCTTACCGGGAACGGGGTCCTGGCAGCAAGCGCCTTGTACTTGCCTTCATTCTCACCTGACGGAAGTTGGATTGTCGCCAGCCTCAGGCAGGGTCCTGAGGATGCCTCGCAGACCGCTCTTGAAATTGTCAAGATGGCGTCGGACGGCTCCAATGTTCAGAAAATCACCGATTCACCGTATTGGGAGCAGTTTCCTGTCTGGGTGAGGTAAGTCTCTTTCCGTGATCGCAGGAGACATACGTTCAAATCAAGTCATAAGCGTTATTGCTGACAGAGTTTTTCTTCCGCCTTTCGCACTAAATATTGAAAATCGATACGATATGTGGTTATATGAGTGACCGGAAGCCACTTGACAGTTAACCTGGGGGCGATGCAAATGGAAGGTCAGTTTGCTGATGATGAGGAAAGCGTAGCCCGGTTCCGCGAAAATCCCTCCCTCCCGCCGCAAAACAGAGACGCGATGGCGAATGCTATCGCCGCATCTGCGGTTGGCATCGCCATGGCTGACCTTGAAGGAAAACTGTTCTATGTCAATGCAGCCTTCCTGAAGATGTGGGGGGTAACGAATGCCCGGGATATTTATGGAAAGAGTATCCTGGATCTCGCGGGGAATAAGGCCATAGCGGCTGAAGGACTGAAGGCCGTAAGAGAAAATGGCAGTTGGAACGCCGACGCCGTTATTCGTAAAATGGACGGCACCATTTTCAATGAGCACATCGTGGCCAACATGGTTACTGATGCGGATGGCCGGCCATTCTGCATGATGGCCTCTATCATTGACACGACGGAGCATGACCGAATGGAAGATGCTCTGCGTGAATCCGAGGCGAAGTTCAGGACCCTGGCCGAGCTGTCGCCGAATATGATCTGTATCATCGGCAGGAACGGATTGCTGTATGTCAACGGGCGCTGCGAAGAGATATTCGGATGCACCAGGGAAGAGGTGTACGCGCCTGGTTTTGATTTCATTTCGTTCGTCGCACCGGAATATAAAGAGGCGGTAACCGGGGTGCTTAACGCCCACCTGGACGCTGCTGAGACGCCTCCATTTGAGTTTGCGCTCGTGGCCGGGGACGGCCGGCGAATCGACGCAATATTGAACACCAGGCTGATTATGTTCGGCGGAGAGCGGGCCGTAATGGGAACGGCCACTGATATTACGCAGCTCAGGCAATCACAAAAAAAGTTGAAAGAAAGCGAGGACCAGTTCAGGCTGATCTCGGAAAATTCGAGGGACATAATCTGTCTTCATGGTCCGGACCACCGCTATTTGTACATCAGTCAGTCATGTAAGGATACACTTGGGTATGAACCCCGGGAATTGATCGGAACAGACCCGTGGGAGTTGGTGTATCCTCAAGACCTGGAAGCTCTGAGGAGCGCGGCATCGGAGAGTATCTCGAAGGGTACCGGTGGGCCCCTCCGCTACCGGATCCGCAAAAAATCGGGTGACTATATATGGTTCGAGTCCTTGAACCAGGTGCTGCACGATGATAACGGTGATATCCGGGGATTTGTAACCTGCTCCCGGGATATTACTGACCGCAAGCAGATCGAGGAGGAACTGCGGCAGGTAAACGAGCGTTTGGAGCTGGCCTATGACGCATCCGGCGCCGGCGCCTGGGATTGGCACGTCCCCTCCGGTCACATCGAGTGGTCACCCAAGATGTTCGAGCTCCTCGGTCTTGACCCGCGGCAAACCACCGCTTCCTTTGAAGCTTGGATGGATGTGGTGCACCCGGAAGACCGCGAGAAAGCGACTTCGCGCATTTACCGGGCACTGGATGAGCGTGTCAAACTCGACAGCGAGGACAGGATCGTTCTGCCGGACGGGCGCGTACGCTGGATATCTGCGATGGGAAAGGGTGTCTATGATGAAAACGACCGGCCGGTCCGGATGCTCGGCATTTGCATAGATATCACCGAACAAAAAAGGAACGAGGAGTTGAAGGACGAGTTCATCGGAATGGTGTCCCACGAGCTGCGTACGCCTCTGACCGTCATTCTGGGGTCCCTGAAGGTCGCCCAGAGCGAAGGCATCAGCAGCGAGGATCTGAATGTCCTCCTCGAGGGGGCCGCGATGAGTTCCGAGGAGTTGTCCCACATTCTTGAGAACCTTATCGAACTGTCTCGCTATCAGTCCCATCGACTGGCGTTGAACAAGGACCGGGTCGACATCGCCTCGTTTGTCAGGGATTTTTCCGATACCTGTTCAGGTTCCTTCGCGGAGCATCCTTTGCTGCTGGATATCGGGAAAGGACTGCCCGAGGTCGAGGTCGACAAGGTCAGGTTCCGGCAGATACTTCGCAACCTGGTGGAAAATGCGGCCAAGTATTCACCGGCAAATGCGGAGATAGGCATTTCGGTCAGGCGGGAGAACGGGGCTGTCGTCATCGCGGTGCGTGATCGGGGGAAAGGTATCTCTCCTGAAGACCGGGTCAGGCTTTTCCAGCCGTTCGAGCGTCTGGAAGAAAAGCTGGGTACGAGACCGGGATTGGGTCTCGGCCTTCTGGTCTGTAAACGGCTCGTTGAGGCGCATGGCGGCGCGATCTGGGTGGAATCGGAGCCCGGTAAAGGCTCGACTTTCTTTTTTACGCTGCCTATTGGCCCCGGGTAGCGCTGGGTGCCCGTTCCTGGATGAAACACCCTGCCCGGCTCCTCACGAGAGGTTCCTGCAACCCCGGTCGTTCTGCCGTTCCGGCGGCACTTCGCGGGGGTCCTCATTTGACACGGGACCTCCGCAATTGTTGTCCTCCTTGAGGCACGTTCGTGTGGTACGTCCAGGCTGTTCTGCTGAGGCAGGGGTCAGTGAACGACGTGGTACCGGTAGAGAAGTGAAAAAACCGCCAGTCCCAGGCCCAGGCCGACCAGGTCGGCCAGAAAATCATAGATATCCATGGTTCGGTGCGGTATAAAATGTTGCGAGATTTCGGCGCCCGCGCCCAGAACGACCCCCGCTGTTGCCGCCAGCAGCAGGCGGGTTCGTAAGCGGGTTCGGGAGGTGGTGGCAAAAACGATCGCAAACCCCGTGACGGCGAATAAACCGATATGCGCCGCTTTGTCGAAGCCGGTGATACGTTCGGGGCCGGGCAGCACGTTCTGCCATGCCACCGGATAGAGCAGAATACCGAAAAGAAACAGCATCCACAACACGAGGATCAAGAGTCTCGGTTTCATGTATCTGATTGTACACTATTTCGGGGAGCGTCCGTTGCAGATTGGGGGACCCCGTTCCGGGACTCCCTCGCGGCGATGCGCGGATTGAACTTGTGGAACCGGTTGCCGACGACGTATGCTTGTACGGGTGCCCGGACTGGAACACGTGAACGGCCCTGAAATTAACTGAAATCCAGCGGGAACATGATGGTTTTCTATAAGTGGGCTCGAATAATAGATACGGTTTCGGGCGTTATCCTGTTGGGCCTCGCGGGGTACCATTTCAGTACCGTATCACCGACCAATGCCGCCTGGCGTTCGGGCACGTTGGAGGTCACCTCCGGCGTGCTCTTGCTGGCATCGGCGTACCTGCTGCCCCGGATGGCGGGCGTTGTGGTCAATGGCGTGCTGGCTATCGGTATCGCCGGGCTTGGCAGCTACCATTTTACGCACGCGGGGATGGGTTCCGGTGCCACGGAATGGCTGCTCGCCGCTGGTCTCGTGGTTGCGGCGGTGGGTATCTTCAAGCACGGAAGATAGGAACTCGGCGGACCATCGACCTCGCTCCCCGAGGTCACAGGTTCGGGTCGGTAACTGTCCGTCTCCGGTTCTCCCGGCGCCGTATCGTCATCATACGTCATCAGCTACAGTGACCCGGTCTTCCTTCGTGCGTCTGTTTTCTCTCAAATGCAGCGAAATTCCGGCGGACCGGTCTTGAAAAAATGGTAACTGCTCATCCGGCCGCCTTGCAGTCACGGGGAAATGGATGTTCGCACCCCCGGCCTGCAAAATAGTAAATTCATTATTTGACGAATTCAGCTTGCTTTTCAGATGCCGTATCAAGTGGTAGGGCGCCTGAAAGTATGCTTCTTTGGCAATCCGCTCGCCTTTACGGTCTGTAGTGGAACAAACACCAGCCCGATGTCTCGTTGGCATGAGCCGCGCCGGGAAGTTCAGGATTGTGAAGAAACCGGAGATGGTCCGCATCGCGGACAGGATGAAATGGGATGGTCGATCAGGCCGTAAAGACAGGGAAAATCAGGTCACTCCCGCGGATTCACCCATTTTTCATATATTCTAACCGTAATACTACATATTCTGGCGCGGTCTCCAACAACCGGGTAGTAAATAGAGGTAGTGCAGGAATTATGTGATATCCGGGGGTGAACCATGAAATTTCAGGTATCGGGACCGTTCCTGAGACTTTTTTCCCGCATCACGGTGATCCTGATCATCGTATGCCTTATCCAGATACCGCGAGCAGCCGTGGCTGCCGACCCGCCGTCGGCCGTCTACGTCGATGATGACTGGGCGGGCCTGTCCGCCGGCGAACTGGTGTACGGCCATACCATCGGCACGGATGCTTTCGCTGCTATCCAGGACGGGATCGACGCCGTCGCCGATAGCGGGACCGTATATGTTGCCGCCGGTAACTACACGAACGCCGGTATCCGGGACAAGGATGTGTACCTGAGCGGCGGGTACTCAGGGGATTTCTCGAATAATGACCCGACCACATACGTTTCCACCATCGAGGGCAGCGGCTTTCACGCGGTATACTTCTACCAAGCTTCGGGTGGTATCAGCGGTTTCCACATAATCGGCGATAACTACGGGATCGAATCGGACTCCACACGAGGCTCCGGTCTGCTTGTTGTGGAAAACAACATAATCGAGGGAGCTTCGTCATATGGAATATTCGTTCATTTTGGAAAAGAGGTGCATATCGGCAATAACAAGATCCGTAATAATGGTTACGGAATAGAGACCAAATCTACCGCCACAACCGTAGTCACTTCAAGTGAGATAACCGGAAACGAGGGGTACGGGATCATTTGTGATAACGCCGGTACAAACGTGAGTGCGACCATCGAGCACAACATTATCTCCTACAACGGAGGTGGAATTAAAACCGACCAGCTTTCTCTCGCCGTGCACGATAATACGATCTCGAACAACCTCGGGCTAGGCATCAATACCGCCGAATACGCGGATTGTGACGTAACCGGCAATCAGGTCACCGGGAACGGGGACGGAATCTATATCGCCTTGGGCAGCTGCACGGACAATATCGTGAAAGATAACTCGGGCATCGGGATACGGATGTATTCCGGGGTGGTTTCAAACAATCAGGTAATCGATAATGATGATGACGGGATAACCATGAGTGACTACCGGCCGGACATAGGCCCCGTCTTAATTGCGGGCAATATCGTCTCCGGTAATGCCGGGAACGGTATTTCCATATACGGCGCAAGCATCGATAAAAATTACATCCGGGGAAACGAAGGGTGGGGGATATCTTCTGCTAACAATGGCGTCTACGAGTGTGCCGCCACGAACAATGTCATCGCTGGCAACGCGCTCGGGGGTATCCATCTTCGCAAGGTTTCCGACGGCCGGATCGTGAACAATACCATCGTCAACAACGGTACCAACGGCGGCATCGTGACGGAGGGAGTGGAAACCGCTATCGTCAACAACATCGTCTGGGGCAATACGCCCCTGGACCTTCCGGACGCCGCGGCTACGTATTCCTGCATCGGGACCGGCACGACAGCCGGCGCCGGCAACACATCCGCTGATCCTCTGTTTATCGATCCCGCCGGCGGTGACTATCACTTGGCGGCCGGCTCGCCCTGTATTGACGCCGCCGATACCGCGCAGGCGCCTCCGGCGGACCTCGATGGCAACCCTCGTCCGCTGGACGGCGACGGTGACGGCGTCCCCGTTGCCGATATGGGCGCCTATGAAGCGCCGGCGCAGACGGTAGGCTGGTTCGGCCTCGAAGCGGGCAACAGCAGCCGGGGCCTGGGTCCGAACTGGATCTATGCCGAACGGTATCAGAATACCGCCGGCACCGGCACCCTGACAAAACTGGAAGTATGGTTCCAGAGTTACGCGATCCCTCAGAAGGTCAGACTCGGTGTCTACGCCGATGATAACGGTGGACCCGGCGCCCTCTTGCTCGATGCCGGAGAAACTGACGTTGCCGATGGGTGGGTATCCATCTCCGGCCTGGACCTGCCGGTAACCCGGGGTACCTACTACTGGTTGACGTTCGAGCTGCAAAACTGGGCGACCGTCAGCTTCATGTACAATGGTGCTCCCCCCAACTCCCACGCCTGGTCCAGCTATCCGTACACAAACGGGGCCTTCCCCAGCGCCTTCCCCTCCGATGTTCATTTCGACGCCCGCCAGACCGCTCTCCGGGCTACCGTGTATATCGGCGGGGTCAGTAATACGCCGCCGGTTGCGGCGCCGGACAGCTACAGCGCGGACGAGAACGTATCGCTCGACGTGGCCGCTCCCGGCGTGCTCGCCAATGATACCGATACCGACGGTGACAGCCTGACCGCTGTTTTGGTCGATAATGTCGGCCACGG
>CAZOMF010000009.1:0-2176 GCA_964580635.1 uncultured Dehalococcoidaceae bacterium | reverse complement strand
GACGGTGACAGCCTGACCGCTGTTTTGGTCGATAATGTCGGCCACGGCACGCTGACCTTTAACGCCGATGGGTCCTTCGGCTACATTCCGGCTGCGGACTACTACGGCATTGACAGCTTCACCTATCTGGCGAGTGACGGCGTCGCCGATTCTAATACGGTCATGGTTACCCTGATGGTTATCCGGGTGAAAGCTACCTTCGGCCTTGACTACGACATGAAAAATGCCTCACCCGATGTCCTCACGGTCACCAGGTTCCTCAATGGGTCGGGAAACGGTACGCTGACGAAGATCGAGATGCTGTTCGACGATTCGACCCCGAGTGGCAGCGTCAGGCTGGGCGTCTATGCCGATGACAATGGCATGCCCGGCGATCTTCTCCTTGATGCGGGCACCGTCGCCGTTGCTGACGGCTGGGTGGGTATTGATGGCCTGTCGTTATCCGTTTCGGACAATACCTACTATTGGCTCGGATATGTGCTTGAAGACGGGAACGGCGTGGTCTCGGTGACCGGCCCTGGTGAGAACACGAAACGATCGGTCGGCTATACGTACGGACCGTTCCCGGCTCAGTATCCGGCCGGTTCTGCCGGTGACAACACGCAGGATGTTCTTCGGGCGACCGTGAGCATCAACCCCCAACCGCCGGATTTCTAGGTTGCACCCGGAACGGATGTCGGGCCTCTGTCAATAGCTTCCAACGGGGATATCTTCGCGGTTGACCGGGAAGGGGACCGCATCTTCAAGTCGGTCGATGGCGGGTTTGCCTGGACGATGGCCGGCCTGCCGGCCGTAACTGATATCACCGATATCGCCGTCTCCCCGGATTACACGACGGACCAGATGGTGTTCGCTTTGGCCCGGAACGCAGGCGGTACCATCGTATTGGCGTCGGCATACGGGGGCTCTTCGTTCGCCCAGCTCGGGGGGACCATCGGGAGCGCCTCGGAAACCGGCACGTCCCTCTCCATAAATCCCACGTACATTTCGGGAAACGCCCGGCTCATCGTGGGTACCGTCGACCCGGCCGCCGGCGTGTATGGGGATGTCTATGTCTGGGGAGAAAACGGGGTGCTTGCTTGGGTCCCGCTGGGCCTGGATAAGGATGTCACCGCGGTCGCCTTTTCTCCCTTGTATCCTATCGACGCTACGATGATCGCGGTGGGCTCCGATGCCGCCGGAACGACGCTCAATTTCAGGATCGCGACCAACTCCTGGAACCCTACCACCCTCCCGGCCGTTGCATTTTCCCCGGCAACCGAGACTCAAATCATCAGCAGCACGCTGGCGGTGCCCTCGGATTATAATGCCAGTATAGCTTTCGCCCGGAACCTGTTCGTCGGGACCAACAGCGCCGCCGATGGCGATGATGTCTTCCGCGTGAACAACGCAACGGTAACGGACCTCGATGTCACCGCCCTTTCGGACAACGATATCGATAGTCTGGCGTATACCGGCAACTATTCTTCCTCCGGCATCCTGTATGTTACCGTGGCCGATGGCGGCACTCTGTTGTACCGGAGCACGAACGCCAACGCATCGTCGGCCTCTAACGTGGCGTTCTCACCGGCGGGGGCCGGTATGACCGGTACGGCTCCGGCGTCAATTGCCATGTATGGGAGTATGGTGTTCCTCGGTACCTCGGGGGTGGAGAGTGCGCTCAATGTCTCGCTGGATAATGGCATTTCGTTCTCTCACCGCGGGCTCTTCGATGCTACGCCATAATTGCCATTGGATTTGGTTCTCTCGTGAAGGCAGTAGCGCTGCATGACCTGCCGGCGGCGGCCCGCCTCGGGCGGGCCGCCGCCAAAGGCATTCCTGTCATTGCGGGTTTGCCTGCGTGGATGAAGTAATTCTTTCGAACTATCTCCCTCTTCCGCCATGAGCCTGGACCCAACTGTCAGTCTGAGGGAGCGCAAGCGACCGTGAGAATCTCGGTGTGGGGTAATCTCGATATCCAGCTGCGGGCAGGAAGTATCGTCTACCTTTTGTAAAGAGCCTGCCCGGAGCTTGCCTCAGGAGAGATAGAGAGGGTTTTTCTTTCCCCCATAAAAAGCGACACAATCCCCTTGACAATAGAACAAATGTACTGTACTATTATGCTGCGGCAGAAAACCGATGCCGCACGGGGGTGTAGTGCGCCTGAAAACTCGCGATTTCCAAAGCTGAACCGGGC
>CAZOMF010000008.1:0-25126 GCA_964580635.1 uncultured Dehalococcoidaceae bacterium | reverse complement strand
GGAGGTGACCGTCGCCTATGAGATTTTAAAGAGCCTCGACCTCCGCGCCCGCGGG
The DNA here is from genome assembly GCA_964580635.1 of uncultured Dehalococcoidaceae bacterium. GTDB lineage: Bacteria > Chloroflexota > Dehalococcoidia > Dehalococcoidales > RBG-16-60-22 > DAOUEG01. The sequence continues at coordinate 25,071 of CAZOMF010000008.1, read as the reverse complement.
CCGGTGCTCGTATCCTGCCCCTCCTGCGGCCGCTCCGAGGCGGACGTCATCGGGCTGGCCCAGGCCGTCGAGGAACGCCTCGCCAAAGTGACCAAGCCGGTGCGCGTGGCCGTGATGGGCTGCGTCGTCAACGGTCCCGGCGAGGCGAAGGACGCGGACGTGGGCATTGCCTGCGGCAAGGGGCGGGGCGTCATCTTCAAGAAGGGGCAGAAGCTCCGCACCGTGGAGGAAGCCGACTACCTGGAAGCCCTCATGAAGGAAGTGGAGAGCCTCTAGGGTTGTACTACCCGGCCGTAACAGCGACAGAAAGGAGCCGGAAATGAAAAAGCTATTGATGATAGCTGGTGTGGTGCTTGTGATGCTTGCCCTCGCAGCCGGCTGCAGTACCACCACCACTCCCTCTCCATCCGTCACGTCCTCCGTCATTACGACCTCCCAGGTGGTCACCGGCACCCTTATACCCTCCGTTTCCCCGCCGTCCACGACCGCCGACGCCCAGTACCCGGACGACCTCGTGCCAACGCCCGGCGGCTACGCGTACCGCGGTAATGTGAACCAGCAGGGCCAGGTGAACCCCTGGCCGCCGGTGGAGGTGGTTACGGAGTCCCTCCCGATCGGGTCCGTGCAGTATCGCTCCGACATCACGACCAATGCCGGCCAGGTCCGCAACGACCTCGTCAACCTTTCGTCCCAGACGTTCCAGTCCGGGGAACACGCGCTGAACCTCTACGCCACCGGTGTTCCCGCCGGGTTCACCCTCGAGCGAAGCGCCGGCGCCGGACTGGCGGGCCAACTCAGCGTCTGGCTCCGGATTGCCGTTGCCGCGAGCGTTGCGCCCGGCGACTACTCCTTCTCGCTGGCCGTGGTAGTGGACACGGTTTTCGCAGGCGTACTCCCGGTCACCGTGCACGTCGTGACGGAGCCGACCAATACCCCGACCGCCCCGGTCACCACCCCCTGACCGCTTATTGGATAACTATCTTGAAGTCCTTGGTGTATTCCAGCGGATAGCGGAAAATGATGTCCGTGGCGCCGGGCTTGGTCGCCTTGAAAAGGAACCAGTCCGTCCCGTACCTGTTCAATTCGGTGGGCTGGTACTTCACCATCCGGTCGGGCGCGACCTCTGCCAGGAACCGCCCGTCGTGCGACTCGTTGAACCCGTAGTCCAGGCTCGCGAACATCCCGATGGCGAACTGGTCCCCCGCCTTCACGTCGATCTCGTACGTCTGCTCGGTGTAGACGGCGACGCCCGGCCAGGGACAAGGGGCGGGTGCCGGGATGTCGCGGACCGTCGTGGTTGGAAAGGCCGGACCGGCCGCCGGGGAAAGCGGCAGCGTGATGTTGGACGCCGGTACCTCCGGGGGTGTGACGACGATGACCGTGCCCGTCCCCGGCGCCGTACTGCCGGCGCAGCCTGCCAGCATCGCCAGCACCAGCAATACGGTGGCGATCAATGCGTATTGTTTCATGCCGAACCCCCTTTCGCAGTATAACGCGTCACGTCCGGTCAGGTTAGCAGTATGATGTACGAGAAATCCCCTCCGGTCAACCGGTCCTCTGATACTTTCGTCCCGGGGCCTCCGCAAACCCGCTCGAATCAGGTATAATGGGGACAAGTCTTTGCCGCCGTCGCCGACCGTACGGCGACGGCCGACAGGAGTTGAACATGCGGAAACAACTGGTATTTGCCCTCGCGGCGCTCGTCCTGCTGCTCGCCGTGCCGCTGGCCGGCTGCCAGCCCGGGACCACCGTCACCACCACCGCGACGGTCACCGCCACGGCCACCACCGCCACGACGACCACGGCCACAACCACCGCCACCGTGACGGACACCGCGGCGGTAGCCGACCTCCAGCAGCAGCTGGACGCCGCCAACGCGGAGATCGATTCGCTCCAGCTCCAGGGCGCCACCAAGGCGGATACCGTCGCCCGGGTGGCCAAGTACTACAACCAGACCCACACCTATACCGCCACGGACATGTTCGTCTGCGGTGACATGGCCGCCGAGATATGGAACATGCTCAAGACCTTCGATATCAACTCCATCATGGTGGTCGGCTCCGTGGACCACAGCGTCACGGACATTCTCCAGAGCACCCACGCCTGGCTGCTCGCCGAGGTCGAACCCAACACCTACCTCGCCGTCGAGTGCACCGGCGGCTACACCGTCACCCAGGCCTCGAACCCCCTCTATTACCAGGGCTGGTACTACAGCACCCCGGAGACCCTCAAGCAGTACTTCGACGACGTCAAGGAATACAACACCCGCGTCAGCATGATCAACGACGTCGTCGCGGAAGACCAGCAGGTGGTGGACCAGTACAACTCGGGCGGCTCCTCCTCGCTGCTCGCCGTCCACAACGAGCTTTCCAAGATCATCGAGGGCTGGCGCGGCTACATGGACCAGCTCAGCGTGAGCATCAACACCGCCGCCACCGTCCTGAACGTCAGCCAGTAACCCGTTACCGAGGAGTCCAAACGTGCGCATATCGAAACTGTTCGGCAAGACCCTGCGGGAGACCCCCGCCGAGGCGGATACCGTCAGCCACCGGCTGCTCGTGCGGGCCGGCATGGTCAGCCAGCTCGCCGCCGGGGTCTACTCCTATATGCCGCTCGGCTGGCGCGTGCTCAAGAAGATAGAGCGCATCATCCGGGAGGAGATGGACGCCGCCGGCGGCCAGGAGCTCAACCTGCCCGTGCTCCAGCCCCGCGAGCTCTGGCAGCAGTCCGGCCGCGACGAGGCCATGGGCGAGGTACTCTTCCGCCTCCAGGACCGGCGCGAACGCCCCATGGTGCTCGGTCCCACCCACGAGGAGGTCTTCACCACATTAGTCCGCCAGAACGTCCACAGCTACCGCGATCTGCCGCAGCTCCTCTACCAGATACAGGTCAAGTTCCGCGACGAGCCGCGTCCCCGCGGCGGTCTCATCCGCGTCCGCGAGTTCCTGATGAAGGACCTCTACAGCTTCGACGTGGACGAGGCCGGCATGGACGTGAGCTACGAGAAGATGCGCCAGGCCTACCAGAACGTCTTCGACCGCTGCGGCCTGCCCACCATGCTCGTCGAGGCGGACAGCGGCGCCATCGGCGGCCGGGACTCGCGGGAGTTCATCCTGGTGGCGGAGAGCGGCGAGGACCAGGTCGTCTCCTGCCCCGGCTGCGGCTACGCCGCCAACGTGGAGAAGGCGGTCGGCGTCAAGCACCCGGTCGGCGGCGGCGACCCGCTGCCGCTGGAGGAGGTCGCCACGCCCGGCGCCGCCACCATCGAACAGGTGGCCGCGTTCTTCAAGATCACGCCGGAGCAGACCCTCAAGGCCGTCTTCTACGCGGCCGACGGGAATATCGTCTTCGTCGTCATCCGCGGCGACCTGGAGGTCAACGAGATAAAGCTGGCCAACCTGCTCAAGGCCTCCGACCTCCGCATGGCCACGGACGAGGAGGTCCGCGCCGCCGGTCTCGTGGCCGGGGCGGCCTCACCGGTCGGGCTGTCGGGCGTCCGCGTCGTCGCCGACGATTCGGTGAATACCGGCAGCAACTTCGTGGCCGGCGGCAACAAGCCGGAGGTCCACCTCCGCAACGTCAACTATCCCCGGGACTTCAAGGCGGATACCGTCGCGGACATCGCCGCCGCGGCGGAAGGCCACACCTGCGTCGCCTGCGGCGGCACCTACGAGCTGCGCCGCGGCATCGAGGTCGGCCACATCTTCAAGCTCGGCACCAAGTACACGGAGGCCTTCGGCGCGGAGTTCATCGACGAGTCCGGCGCCACCCGCCCGGTCATCATGGGCTGCTACGGCATGGGCCTCAGCCGGCTCATGGCGGGCGCCATCGAGCAGAACCACGACGACAAGGGCATCATCTGGCCGGAGCCCATCGCGCCCTTCCAGGTCCACCTCTGCGCCCTCTACCGGGACAACACGACCGTGGCGGACGTGGCGGAGAAGCTCTACGAAGATTTACAGGCCGCCGGCATCGAGGTGCTCTTCGACGACCGCAGCGAGTCCCCCGGCGTCAAGTTCAACGACGCCGACCTCATCGGCTGCCCCTACCGCGTCACCGTCGGTCCGCGGACGGTGGAGAAGGACGCCGTGGAGCTCAAGAAGCGCACCGCCAAAGACTTCGAGGTCGTGCCCCTGGCGGACATCGTGGCCAAAGTGAAGTCCCTGCTGAACGGGGGCTAGCTTATTCTCTGTTTGACCGCTTTCGTCGCGATGCACGTGGCCATATACCCGGGCAGGGGGTCGTCCGGCGTGACGCCGTGCCGGTCTTCGAAGAACCCGGTGATGACGAACCCCGCCGCCAGCTGCCCACCGATCTGCTCGTCGAGGGTGTGGCTGAACTCGAGCGGCAGCTTCTCGTCGTAGCGCTTCTGCAACGCCGCCTCGTCGAGGTGGGTCACGTCGGCGTAGGGGAGTTTATATTTTACATAAAGTACGCCGTTCGGCTCGACCGTCTCGTAATCGAACAGGTAGACCGCCGGGTTCATGAAACCTGCCAGCAGCACGCCGCCCGGCCGCAGCACCCGGCAGCACTCCCGCCACACCGGTACTACCTCCGCCGAGAACACGTTGGACACCGGGTGGAAGACGAGGTCGAAGCTCCCATCCCTGAAGGCGCTCAGGTCAGCCATGTCGCCCTCGACGGTCGTCAGGTCGAGACCCTCGCGCGCGGCCACCTCCCGGTCCCGCGCCAGCTGCGCCGGTGAGTTATCGAGCACGGTCACCTTCGCCCCGGCCGCCGCTAAAATCGGGCCCTGCTGCCCCCCGCCGCAGGCCAGGCACAGTACGTCAGCACCTTTCAGCGGCGGGAACCAGTCCTTCGGCACCGGTATCTCCGGCGTCAGCACGACGTCCCAGTCGCCCTGCCTCGCCCGCGCGATAGTCTCGGGCGTCACCGGCAGCGTCCACCGGTTGCCCTTCGCCACCTCCTCGTTCCAGGCGGCCCGGTTGTGGGCGCGGACGTCCTCGTGTTTTTCGTTCATGGTTCCAGCACCATCTCCATCAAGTAGACGTCGAGCCGCCGCCCGAACTTCCAGCCCACCTCGTGCATCACCCCCACATGCCGGAACCCGAGGGACTCCGTCAGCTTGACACTGATATCGTTCCCTTCGGCGATGCGTGAGAGCAGCGTGTGCAGCCCGGCCGTTCGCCCCGCCGCGATGACCGCCTCCGCCAGCGCCCGGCCCAGCCCCTGCCCCCGGTGCGCCGCGTCCACGTAGACGGAAAGCTCCGCCGTATCCGCGTAGGCGCAGCGGTCGGACCAGGCCGTCAGCGACCCCCAGCCGAGCACCTCGTTACCGTCCACCGCGACGAGTACCGGGTAGCGCGTCCCGTGGTGTGTAAGCCAAGCCCGCTGCTCGTCGAGGGTCTTCGGCTCGGTGTCGAAGGTCGCCGTCGTCGTCAGGACGGCGTCGTTGTAGATGCGCGTGATGCCCGGCAGGTCGCTGATGGTAGCTTCGCGGATGGTCCGGGTCGTCATGGCGTCCCACTATACCACGCGGACAGGAACGAGGCAACGGCAGGTTATGACGGGGCGGTCAAGACATTCTTCGATCCGCTCAGAATGACAAAAGGCAAAGGGGTGGCGGCTCGCCTTGGGCGGGCCGCCACCACCTTGCTATCCCAGGCCCGGTCCGAAACCGGGGCCGGCGGCGCCGGTCACTCGGGCAGCTTGGCCAGCCCGTAGTTCGAAGGCATGACCCCGGTGGGGCACAGGTTATAGCACTCGCCGCAAGCCAGGCACTCGTTGAAGTCCGCGTCCGGCCGGAACATCACCTGCCGGTTGGTGCCCCGCCCCGTGAAACCTATCAGGTTCTTGCCCTTCACCTCGCGGCAGTAGCGCACGCAGAGCCCGCAGAGGATGCAGTAGCTCGGCTCGATGTCGAACCGGTCCATGTCGATGCCGTAGCGGATGCCGTAGTCCCGTACCTCCTGCACGCCCGGCGCCTGCGCCCACATCATCTCGAGGAGCATCCGGCGCACCCGGTTGACCGATTCGGTCTCCGTCTCCACCTTCAGCCCCTCTTCCACCAGGTAGACGCAGGAGGTGACCAGCCGCGAGCGCGAGCCCTTGGTGATCTCCACCGTGCAGAGCCGGCAGCCGCCGTACGGCTGGAGCTTGTCGTGGTGGCACAGGGTGGGGATATCGATGCCGGCGCTGCGGGCCGCGTCGAGGAGGGTCGCGCCTTTCGGGGCCTGCACCTCCCGGCCGTTGATGGTCAAGGTGACGACCTCGGCCCCGGGTTCCGCCGCCGCGGGCGGCGCCTTGACGGCCGGCTCCGGCCGGATCTCGACCTGCACCGGACCGAGGGTCTGCTGAATGAGCTCCTCCAGGCGGTTGAGGTCGAACGGCTTCGGCAGGTAGTCGATCGCGCCCCGCTTGATGGCCTCGACGGCCGTCTCCACAGACGGGTACGCGGTGATGACGATGCCCTTCAGCTGCGGCTGCTTGTCTCTCGCCTCGCGCAGCACCTCGAGGCCGTCCTTGCCGGGGAGCCGGAGGTCGAGGATGATGAGCCCGAACTCACGCTCGGCGATGGTGTTCAGCGCCTTTTCCCCGTCCTCGGCGGCGACGACGGTATAGCCGACGTCGGTCAGCCAATCGCTGACGGACTCGCGCAAGACCGTCTCGTCTTCCACCAGCAGGATGGGTTTAACTTCCGTGCCGCTTTTCATCGTTCGTTATCTCCTTTATGATGATGGCTTCCCGTTTCAGGACACCTCGACCGGCCGACCGGCGGAGAGTTTGGTCACCGCGCCGAACCGCTCCGGGCAGACCTCGAAGCAGGTACCGCACTTGGTGCACTTGTTGACGTCGATAACGTGGACCTGCTGCTTGTCGCCCGAGATGGCGCTGACGGGGCAGGCCCGCAGGCAGATGCCGCAGCCCTGGCACTTGTCCGGCTCGATGTAGTAGGTCACCAGCGGCTTGCAGGCTCCGGCCGGGCACCGCTTGTCCCGGATGTGCGCCTCGTACTCGTCGCGGAAGTACTTGAGGGTGCTGAGCACCGGGTTGGGCGCGGTCTGTCCCAAAGCGCACAGCGACGCGTCCTGGACCACGGCGGCTATTTCCTCCAGCTTCTCGATGTCCCCCGCCACGCCGTTGCCGGCGCAGAGACGGTTGAGTATCTTGAGCATCTGGTGGATGCCCTCGCGGCAGGGAGTGCACTTGCCGCAGGACTCGCCGGCCAGGAAATCGAGGAAGTAGCGGGCGACGTCCACCATGCAGGTAGTCTCGTCCATCACGATCATGCCGCCGGAGCCCATCATGGAGCCCGCCTTGGCCAGCTCGTCGAAGTCCACCGGGGTATCGAGCAGTTCGGCGGGCAGCACGCCGCCGGACGGGCCGCCGGTCTGTACCGCCTTGAACTTCCTGCCGCCGGGCACGCCGCCGCCGATATCGTAGATGATCTGACGCAGCGTCATCCCCATCGGCACTTCCACCAGCCCGGTGTTGTTGACCTTGCCCACCAGCGAGAATATCTTGGTGCCGCTGCTGCCCTCGGTGCCGGTGCTCCGGAACCAGTCCGCGCCGTTGCGGATGATGAGGGGCACGGTGGCCCAGGTCTCGACGTTGTTGAGGTTGCTCGGTTTCTCCCAGAGACCGCTCACGGCGGTGCGGATGTACTTGGGCCGCGGCTCGCCGACCTTGCCTTCGATGGCGGTCATCAGCGCGCTCGACTCGCCGGAGACGAACGCCCCGGCCCCCTGGTGGACGGTGATATCGAAGTTGAAGCCGCTGCCCAGTATATCCCGCCCGAGGAAGCCGTACTCGCGGGCCTGCTCCAGGGCCACGTTCAGGTTCTCGACGGCCAGCGGGTACTCCTGCCGCACGTAGATGTAGCCCTGGTGCGCCCCGATGGCATAGGCGCCGATGATCAGCCCTTCCAGCACGCTGTGGGGGTTGCCTTCCAGCAGGCTGCGGTCCATGTAGGCGCCTGGGTCGCCCTCGTCGGCGTTGACGATGACGTACTTGGTCTCGTCGGGGGCGTTGCGGGTCGTCTCCCATTTCACCCCGGCCGGGAACCCGCCGCCGCCGCGCCCGCGCAGGTTGGCCTTCTTCACTTCATCGATGACCCCTACCGGCGTCATTTCCGCCAGCGCCTTGGCCAGGGCGCCGTAGCCCCCGAGGGCGATGTAGTCATCGATATTCTTCGGGTCGACGAACTTGTTGTTGCCGAAGACGGTCCGGCTCTGGAGCTTGTAGAAGGGTATCTCGCCCTCGTGGACGATCTTCTGGCCCTGGTCGTCTTCGTAAAGCAGGCGCTCCACGACCCGGCCGTTGGCGAGCGTCTCGCCGACGATCTCCGGGACGTCCTCCGGCCTGACGCGGAGGTAGCAAATTTCCTCGGGGAATATCACGACCACGGTGCCGCGCTCGCAGAAACCGTGGCACCCGGTGCGCCGCATGTCCACCTTTTCGTCCAGGCCCTGCTTTTTCAGCTCCGCCGCGAAGGCGTCATGGACGGCCTCGCTCCCGTAGGCGCGGCAGCCGGTGCCGGAGCAGATGGTGACGCACAGCTTGGCGGCGTCACGCCCGGCCAGGATCTCGGCCCGGAGGGCGTCGAGGTCCCGGGGAGACTGCAGTTTCGGTCCCGTCGCTGTTGTCATCATCGCGCTGCCTCCTTTTCCTGCTTGCAGGCATCGAATATCTGTTTCAGCTCCTCGGACGAGGGGTTGCTGTAGTAGGTGTCGTCCACCATGATGACCGGGCCGAGGGCGCAGCAGCCGAGGCAGTTCACCGTTTTCAGGCTGAACTCCAGGTCCTTCGAGGTGCCACCGGGCGTAACGTCCAGCGTCTCGACGACCTTGTCCAGCAGGCGGGGCGCGCCGCGCACGTGGCAGGCGGTGCCGAGGCAGACGGCTACCTGGTGCCGTCCCTGCGGCTTCAGGCTGAACGCCTTGTAGAAGGTGGCGATGTTGTATATCTGCATCATGGGCACGCCGAGCTGCCGGCTGACCCATTCCAAGGCGTCGGCGGGCAGCCAGTGGTTCCGCGCCTGGATGGCCAGGAGCACCTGGATGAGCGCCGCGCTGTCGCTGATGTTCCTGACGTGCTCGGGTACGCTGGCCGGTACTTCCGGGGCGGCCACGACCTTGCCGGTGGTGCCCTGGCGGCTTATCTCGACCTGCACCGGTCCCAGCACCTTGCTGATGGATTCCTCCAGTCGGTTGAGGTCGCACGGCTTGGTCAGGTAGTCGATGGCCCCCTCTTTCATGGCGTCCACGGCGGTCTGCACCGAGGGGTAGGCGGTGAGGATGATGCCCTTGACCTCGCCCTGACGGGCACGGGCCTGGCGCAGCACCTCGAGGCCGTCCTTGCCGGGCAGCCGCAGGTCCGCGATGATGAGCCCGTACGGCTCGCCGGTGAGCGTCGCTATCGCTTTCTCGCCGTCGTCGGCCGTCTCGACGCGGTAGCCAGCGTCGGTCAGCCAGTCCCGGAGCGAGTCCCTCACGATAGCTTCATCCTCCACCAGGAGTATGGACCGGGTCTTTTCCGCTGTTGACATGAGAACCTCCTCGTCACTATTCGAGCGTATCGGTGATTTCGTCCGGTGTCTCTATCAACATCTGGTGCAATTTTCATGCCAATAAAAAAAGCCGCCCGCGGAGCGTACCGCGGGCGGCCGGTTTCCCGTTCTTGTCGGGAAAACCGTCCAATTTCCGGACGGGGGGTTGTATTATTTCTTTACGTTATAGCCGTAGGTCTTCACCTTGTTGTAGAGCGTCGCCCGGGAGATGCCCAAAGTCCGGGCCGCCTGGGCGAGGTTGCCGCTGGAATCGTTGAGCACGCCGAGGATGTGCTCGCGCTCCACCTCCCGCAGGCTCTGACCGGAGGCGGCCCGGCCGGCCAGCGGCGAGTTCTTCTGGAGCAGGTCGGCCATCTGGAGCTCGGGCTGTTTGGCCAGGATGACCGCCCGTTCCACGGTGTTCTCCAGCTCGCGCACGTTGCCCGGCCACGGGTACTTGAACAGGAAGTCCATCACCTCCGGCGAGAAGCCCATCACTTCCTTCCGGTTCTCCTCCGCGAACTTCTTGAGGAAATGCTCGGCCAGCAGGGGAATGTCCTCGCCGCGCTCCCGCAGCGGTGGGAGGTCGATGGTCACCACGTTGAGACGGTAGTAGAGGTCCTCCCGGAACCGGCCGTTCCTGATGGCCTGCTGGAGATCGCAGTTGGTGGCCGAGACCACCCTGGTATCGACCTTGATGAGCTCGTTGCCGCCGACCCGGGTGAACTCGCGCTCCTCCAGCACCCGGAGCAGGTGAACTTGGATGTTGGTGCTCATCTCGCCTATCTCGTCGAGAAAGAGGGTGCCGCGGTGGGCGGTCTCTATCTTGCCCTTCCGCAGGGCGTGGGCCCCGGTGAAAGCGCCCTTCTCGTGGCCGAACAGCTCGCTCTCCAACAGGCTTTCCGGCAGGGCCGCGCAGCTCACCGCCACGAAGGCCCGGTCCTTCCGCGGGCTCCGGGAGTGGATGGCACGGGCCACCAGCTCCTTGCCGGTGCCGCTCTCCCCGGTGACCAGCACGGTGGCGTGGCTGCCGCCGACGACCTTGATGAGCTCGATGATCTGCTGCATGCGCGGGCTCTTGGAGATGATGTCTTCGAAGCGGTAGTGCCCTTCCAGCTGCCGTCGGAGCCTGACGTTGTCTTCCAGCAGCTGCTGGCGTTCCGCCAGCTTGTCGACCAGCAGTTCCACCATCTCCGGCGAGAAAGGCTTCTCGATGTAGTCGTAGGCGCCCTGTTTCATGGCGGCGATAGCCGTGGGTATGCTGGCGTAGGCGGTCATCAGCACCACCTCGATACCGGGGAACGCCTCCTTGGCCCGCTTGAGCAGCTCGATGCCGTCCATGCCGGGCATCACCAGGTCCACGATGGCGATGGGCGGCCGCTGCTCCTCAATGATCTCGATGGCCCGGGCGCCGTCCTCGGCGGTCAGGACCTCGTGACCGGCGTCGGCCAGCCAGTCCCGCAGCGACTCCCGGATGATGGCCTCGTCGTCAACGATCAGTATTCGTGTCTTGTGCTTGTTCATCTATCGGTAAACATACGGTAAAGGCGGTGCCTTTGCCTTCCTCGCTCTCCACTTCGATTTTACCGTTGTGGCGCTCGATGATGCCATGGGCCACGGCCAGCCCCAGCCCGACGCCTTTCTCCTTGTCCTTGGTGGTGAAGAACGGCGTGAAGAGCTGCCGCATGTGCTCGGGCTTGATGCCGCTACCGCTGTCCCGAACCTCCAGTTTCAGCCAGCCGTCCTCCACGAGCGTGCGCAGCCGGAGCGTGCCGCCGCCCGGCATGGCCTGGATGGCGTTGATGATAAGGTTGGTATAGACCTGCTGGAGCTGGTCGAAGTCCGCCATGATAGCGGGCATATCGGGGCTCAGTTCCTTGACGACCGCTATCTTTTGCAGTTGGGCGGAGTGGGCCGCCAGCTCCAGGGACTTATTGACGACCTCGTCGCAGGTGACCATCCGCAAGGTCGGCGGCGACTGGCGGGCGAAGTCGAGCAGGTTACGGATGAGCCGCGTGCTGCGCGTCAGCTCCTGCTCCATCTTGGGCAGGTATTCACGAGCGATGTCCTCCGAGAATTTACCGCCGGCCAGCTTCTTTTCCAGCAATTGCGTGTACACCAGCACGCCGGACAGGGGGTTGTTCACCTCGTGGGCGATGGAAGCGGCGAGCTGGCCGAGGGAGGTCAGCTTCTCCGCCCGTATCAGGCCTTCCTGGGCGTTCTTCAGCTCGTGGAGGACGTAGGGCCAGCACATCTCTATCTCGGCCATGCCCTCGCAGATGGAGACGGCCAGGTCCAGGCAGGAACTGTAGCCGCAGGCGCCGCAGTCGGTCCCGCCCAGCTTGGCGGCGACCTTCTGCACGTCAAGCTCGTCGAAGTTAAGGGGGGTCAGCGGTTTGGCCGCAAAGCTCCGGCCCAGGTCGAGGTCTGCGTACTGCCCGGGGTCCCCTTCCACCCTGGCGGGGTCGCCGTCGTTCCGGGCGTAGGCGGCCACCAGCGCCTTGCGCCGTGAGCCGCTCAGTTCGTTATCGATGCATGGCCCGTCGATGCAGCCGTGGCAGAGGTACAGGTTGGCGAAGTCCGCCGTGATCTCGCCGCGGGCGAACTCGCCCAGCAGCTTGACGGCGTAGTCGCGCCCGTGGATGCTGAGGACGTCATTACGCAGGATGTCGTCCGAGAGGCCGATGATCCGGAGCATGCCGCCCGATATCGGGAAAAGCCGTCCGGCGCGGGAAAAGGGGCCGTCGAACGGCTCTTCCGGCTGGCGTCCGGGGACGATGCCCTTTTCGCTCATCATCCCCCGCAGCTCGGTAAAGGTTACCACCGCGTCCACCGCCCCCGCGACGGCGGGCTCCATACTCTCCGCCTTTTTCGCCACACAGGGACTCACGAAGACAACGCTGGCGCCCGGCCGGTAGTGCTGCTTGATGAGCCGGCCCATGGCTATCATCGGGGAGACCACCGGCACGATATTATCCACCATCGAGGGGTGGTACCGCTCGATGAAGCTGACGATGGCCGGGCAGTTGGAAGAGATGGCCGGTTTGCAGGCGGTCTCGTTGAGGAAGCGGTTGTACTCCCGGCCGACGAGCTCCGCCCCGAACGAGTCCTCCAGGACCTCGTCGAACCCGAGCTTCTTGATGGAGCTTGCCAGCTGCTTCGGCTTGCAGCCGAGCAGCACCGCCGGGAACGAGGTGGACAGGACGGCGATCGTCGGTGAGGGCTGTGCCAGCAGCCGCCAGACCTTTTCGACGTCGCTGTCGGCCTCCTTGGCCCTGGTGACGCAGACATCGATGCAGTTGCCGCACTCGATGCAGCGCTCCCTGACCACCTCGGCCAGTCCTTCCCGGATCCGGATCGCCTTGACCGGGCAGTTGCGGATACAGGCAAAGCACCCGGTGCACCGGTCACGCAGACTGTGGACAATGCTCATTTTAACTCCTCACTTTCCCGGTTCTTCCCCTGGCGGGGAGCTTCAGCTCTTTTCGCAGGTCGCTGACGGACCGCCGCGAGACGGAGATACCCAGTTTCTCGCGCAGACGGAGGCGCGCCGCTTCATCCGAGCCAAGCCCCGGCTCGTCTTCGAGCAGCCGCCGGAGCAGCTCTTTTTTAAATCTTCGGGTGGGGGGAAGGAGGGTTTTCAGCGGGATTTCTTCGTCCCGCGGCGTCACCACGCTCCGCCAGCGGACGGCGCGGCACACCGCGCTCGGCGTGAGCCCGGTCTCCGCGGCGAGCTGCTTCTGGCTGAACGGGAGCAGCGACAGCGGGTCTCCCGATTCCAGGTAGGCCCTCTGCCGGCTCACCAGGCACGAGAGTATCGTGTGAATGGTGTCCTGGCGATAGTTGATCAGTTCCAGTTGCTTGAGGAGCTTTTTCGCTTCGGCGGCCTCTCCGGCATCGATGGCGCCGTCCGCCAGGAGCTGTTCGAAGCCGGCGTAGTCGATCTGGTAACGGCCGCGGGCGTAGAAGGGGGAAAAGTAGCCGATAACGAGATCGTCACGGCACCGTTCGATGGAGGCTATTTTGGTGTACGTGACCGCCGTGGACACGGTCCGGCGGGGATGGTAAAACTCGCTCATGACGGCGAAGTCGTTGACGAGAGAATTGACGGCCGCCACCTCGTCCATTGTCAGGCGGCAGGCGTCGGCGATCTCGCGGGCGGTAACGCCGTCCCCGGCAAAGAGAAAGTACCGCTTGAAACGCTCCTCGCCCAGGCGTTCGATGAGGGAAACGACCCCTCCATGACCGGAAAGGAGCGACTCCACGTCAAAGGAGCCCGCGGCGGCGGGAATGTTCTCATTCAGCGGGAAGCAGCGGGGAGAGAGGCCGGTCCCGGGGCGCCGCCGGTAGCGGACGAGCTTCTCCCGCTCGCGGAGGCGGCGGAAGAGGAGGCTTTGCTCGACCTCAGTGACCAGCCGGTGGAACTCGTCGTCCGGAAGCTGCAGCAGGTTGGCCTGCCGCAGCTGGACAATCTGTCTGAAACCGGGCTGCATCTTTAACGATTGAACCTGGTCCATCTGTCTACCTGTAAGGTGTATAGATGTTATACCATAGGTACCTCGTGTTTGTCCAGATATTATACACAGATATTTTTAAATAGGGAACATCCTTGGTGAACAATGCCGGGCGGGAGTCCGGGAAGCGGGGCGAGCCGCCGGGGGTGACAAGACGGAACCCGGGAAATCATGCGGTTGCCTGCCGTGGGCGGGTTCCGGTTTTATTGTGGCACGGGCGGTCCGGCTATTCCGGCGGCGCGTCCTTTTTCCCGAGCAGCCGCTGGGAGAGGTGGTCACGCCGGTTGAAGTAGTTGAGCCAGGACGGTGTCTGCCAGAGGTCCCAGTTGCACGGCGGGACGGTGGTCCGCCCGATCTCGTCCTCCCGGTGGCCGGCCTTGAGGCGGCCGTAGGCCCGCACCCAGATGCACTGGCGCTCGTTGGGGTAGACCTCGCACCAGCCTTCGAAGCTGCCGCCGCAGGGAGCGTTGCGCTGGTTCTTGGGGCACTGGGAGATGGGACAGAGGTAGGCGATATCGAACAAGGCGCAGTCGCCGCAGTTGGCGCACTCGTAGAGGGCCGTCTTGACGAGATGCTCCAGCTTGCCGAACGCCCGCGTCAGCAGCCTCGATCTATCCGCCCGCCGCGCCAGCCACGCCATCGGCCTGAAGAGCGGGCTCTTCGGCTCGAAGACGAGCCGGTGGACGACCTTGGAGAGGAAATACACCGGCGAGTGCGCCGGGGGCCCGTCCCGCGGGGCCGGGACCGCGGCGTTCAAGCCTGCCGTCTTGTCCGGCATGAAGTAGTAGAACCCGCGCTCCTGGGGGTAATCGAACTCCGGCAGGTAGTCGCGCCAGCGGCTCGTCAGCTCGTCGCCCTTGTTGACGACGTAGTCGACGGCCTCGTAGGGGAGCTGCTGGCCGCTCAGGCTGACCCCGGCGAAGCCCATCCCCTTCACGATGGCGTACAGTTTGGCGGCCCGGTCGAGCCGTGCCTGCCGTCCCTTGTCGGGCTGGCGGGACTCCTCTTCCAGCTGTGCGAGGAGCTTGTCCGTCACCACGCAGCCGGGCACCCGGTTGGCGTTCATCGCCCTGGCGGTGCCGTAGGGCAGCACGTAGTCGCTCACGATGACCGGCGTCCCGCGCCCGCTCGTTTCCAGCCAGAGCTTGAGCTCGTGGAGCTTGCGAACGTCGTAGCCGATCTGGGTGATGACGAAGTCCGCGCCCGCCGCCAGCTTCTTGGTGAGCTTGTAGAGCTGGCCCATCACCTCCGCCTCGTCGCGCTTGAACGGTGAGTAGGCCACGCCGGTGAAGAAGCTGGTAGGGGCCAAAGTCGTCTTGCGGCGCATTATCTCGTGTTCCATGCCGCGGTTCATCTCGTCGATGAGCTTCAGCGCGTTGACGGAATCGAGGTCGAAGACGGGATCGGCCTGCCCGGTGAAGCCCTCGTTGGAGGGATAGTCGCCGCTCAGCACGAGCACGTTGTTGATGTTCATGGTGGCGAGCTGGTAGAGGGTGCTCTCGCACTGGTTGCGGTTCTTGTCGCGGAGGGCCAGGTGCACGAGCGGTTCGACGCCTATCCGGCGTATCTCGGCGGAGAGCACCTCGGTGGCGATGGCCGGGTTGCCGCCCGGGTTGTCGGTCACGCTGATGGCGCAGACGAGGTCGCCGGCCGCCGCCTTGGCGGCGTTCTCCAGGACGACCTCCTGGCGGCGCTCGAAGGCGCCCAGGCCCGGTATCTGCTCCCAGATGATGCAGAACTTGCCGGGTCCGATGGCGTCCTGGAGCCCGTTGCGCCGGGAGGCCAAGATGGCGGTGATCTTCTCCCGGAGGCGGGGCAGCAGGAACTCGTCCGGGAGCAGCGAGCCGGACATGCCGGTCAGGTAGTTATACTCCCCGATGCCGAGCGTCAGCAGCTCGCTGGTGGGGCAGGTCCCGTCGTCCGAGGCGATCGTGTCCACCACCAGCACCGAGCTGTGGCGCGATATCCAGCCTTCCCGCAGCGTCTGGCAGAAGTCGACGGTCTCGTCGTGCTCCTCCATTCGCCCGAGTATGATGACGTCCGGGCGGGCCCGGCGGACGGCTTGCAGCGCCCTGTCACGGTCCGCGGCGTTGAAGATGTCCACGTCTTCGCCGAGGGCCTTGTGGACAAGCTCCGCCAGACCGGGCGCCGTGTTGACGACGAGAATGTGGGGCGGCCGTTCGATTCGGTACATCGTGTCACATGCCGATGGGCGCGGAGAAATTCTTGTTTACTCTATTGTGACGGACAACGCGTGACGGGTCAAGAACATGGCGCGGCGGCGTGACCGGAACGCTCGAAGCGATTATGCGGCGGCCTGGCAGGCGTACTGGATGCCCTCGGAGAAGGTGGGGTAGGAGTGGATGGCGCGCCCGACCTCGCCGGCGGTCATCCCGGCGGTCATGGCGGCGGCCAGCTCGTGGATGAGAGTGGACGCCTCGGCGCCGATGATGTGCCCGCCGAGGATTTTCCCGCTCCCCGCCTCGATGACGACCTTGATGAAGCCTTCGGTCTCGTTGGAGGTGAGAGGACGGGTCAGGTCGGCGTAGGCGAACTTCCCGATCTTGACGTCGTGCCCCTGCTCCCGCGCCTGGGCTTCGGTCAGGCCCACGCTCCCTATCTCCGGATCGCAGAAGGTGGCCCGCGGCAGCACGTCGTAATTGAACTCGACGATGTCCGGCCCCGCGGCGTTCAGCGCCGCCGTTTTACCCTGCTGGTTGGCCAGGTAGGTGAAGTAGGGAGGGCCGATGATATCCCCGGCGGCGTAGATGTGGGGCACGCTCGTCCGCATGGCGGCGTCCACGGTGATGCCGCGGCGGTGGGTGGCCACGCCGGCCGCTTCCAGGTCGAGGGCTTCCAGCGCCGGTTTCCGTCCCGTCGCCACCAGTATCTCGTCGTGCTCGAAGGACTGTTTCCGGCCGCCCCCGTCCTCGATGTCGATGATTTTGCGCGAGCCGCTTTTCCGGACGCCGCTGATCTTGATGCCCGTCGAAATCGTCACCCCCTGCTCCAGCAGCAGGCGGGTGAGGGTATCCGCCACCTCCGCGTCCTCCGGGCCCGCGATGCGGTCGGCCAGCTCGTAGATGTGGACGGCCGCGCCGAAAGCGGAGAATATCTGGGTGAACTCGAGCCCCACCGGCCCGCCCCCGATGACGGCCAGCTTCTCCGGCACGCGCTCCAGCGCCAGGGCGCCGGGATTGGTGAGGTAGCCCGCCTCTTCCAGGCCAGGGATGGGCGGCACGGCGGCGGTGGTCCCGGTGGCGATAATGATACGGTCGGCGGTGACGGACTCATTGCCGATAGCGACCTCGTGCGGTGAGACGAACCGGGCCTCGCCCTTGAGGACGGTCACGCCCCGGCCTTCCATTTTCGTGTCGCGTCCCTCGCCGAGGCCCCGGATGAGGCGGTCCTTGAAGGCCTTGACCCGGCCGTAATCGGCCGCTTGAGTAAGCTCCGGCAGCCCGAAGAAACCCGCCGCGCGCATCTTCTTGCAGGTACGGGCGGCGTGCACGAGGGCCTTGGTAGGGATGCAGGCGGTGAAGACGCAGGAGCCGCCCACCCGGTCCCGCTCGGCGAGGCCCACCGTGCGGCCCCCGCCGGCGCAATAGCTGGCCGCGTACTCGCCGGCGGCGCCGGCCCCGATGACGAGAATATCGAAACCGCTCATCGTTCCCTTTTCTCCTGAAAATTCGGGCTGGTGGCGCTCCTGGTGCGGGGCGGGTGGATGCGCCGGACCGGTTCGCCGGCTACCTCGACGCCGAGCCGCTTGTCGAAGGCGACGTAGTCCTTCAGGTCCCCGGCGGCTTTCTTGACGCGGTAGTAGTACCAGGCGGCGTCCCGGTTGACCTCGCCGTTCACGATGAGGTCGTAGTAGCCGGCCTCGCCCTTCCAGGGGCAGGAGTACCGGCGGGAGCCCGGGCGGAGGTATACCGCCCGGATCGACGACGGGGGAAAGTAGAGGTTGCCCTCGGTGGCCAGGCACCGGTCGCTTTCGGCCAGCGTTGCGCCGTTCCATTTTGCCGTGCAACTCATCGGGGACTCCTTGCGGGTTGGTTACCCGGCCCGCCTGGGGGAGTCATGGTGTTACCGGGCGGCCCGCCCCCGGCGGGCCGCCCGGTAGTTATGTTCGGATGTTCCTGGTGAGCGGGGGTGCTAGTGAGCGCCCATCCAGAAGTTCTCCCAGTCTACGCGGATGAATCCATCCTTGTAGATATCGTAGTGGAGGTAGTCCGGGGCGATCGTCACGGCCGGGACCACCCAGAGAGGGATAACGTTCGCGGCGTTGTAGACGCTGTCGAGCAGCTTCTCAAAGGCCTGTTCCTGCTCGGTGGCGGAGACCAGCGTGCCGGCGATGGGATCTTCCTGCTTCTGGTAGTCCGTCCTGGCCATATCGACGAGGTTGGACTTGGGGTCGGTGCTGAACCAGTCGTTGTAGGAATTGAGGTCGACCATGCCGTAGAACATCTGGACGACGTCGTCCCAGCCGGAGCCGAAGACGGAGGCGAAGAAACGGCCCGGATCGGCCAGGTCGAGGGTGGTCTGGAAACCGGCCGCGTCGAGATAGCCTTTCAGGGCGGTTCCGGCATCGACGCTGGCCGGGACGTTCTGTACCATCAACGAGATGGGACATCCGTTGGGATAGCCGGCGTCGGCGATCAATTGCTTGGCCTTGGCCACGTCATAGCCGCGGACCTGGAGGCTCGGGTCGTAGCCCGGCTGCCCGTCGCTGGCCAGCTCTTTCAGCGGCGGATAGAAGCCGAACCCGAGGGCCTGGGCGATGGCGGGCTTGTCGAGGGCGTATTCGAGGGCCTCGCGGAGATGGACGTCCTGGAACTTGGAGGTCGGGGTCACGCTGTTGGGTATAAGGGCCTGGTAAAGACCGGCGGAGTACTGGAGCACGTTGTAGCCGCTCATGGACTTGAAGTTCTTCCAGTCGAGGGCGGAGCTGCCCTGGTACCACAGGTCCACCTCGCCGGACTGAAGGGCCGCGGCAGCGGTGGTGGCATCCGGGATGATCTCGAACTTGATGCCGTCCAGGTAGGGCTTGCCCTGCTGCCAGTAGTTCGGGTTCTTGGTGAAGGTCATGCTGACATCGGTCGTGTAGTTCTGGAGAATGAAGGGACCGGTGCCCACGCAGTGGTTGACGGCCCAGTCGATGCCGGCCTGGGCGGTGGTGTTGTCCGTGCCGGCGGCGTTGGTCCAGGCCTGCTCGGAGAAGATGGTCGTCCAGCCCCAGAGGTAGGTGTACGTATTGCTGTACTCTTTGAAGTTGATGATGAGGGTGTAGTCGTCCGGGGTATCCATGCTGGTGATCTGGTCGGCCTTCTGGAGCCAGCCGTTATCGATATCCTGCTGGAAGTTCCATTTCACGACGCTGGAGGTCATCTCCGAGCCATCGGAGAACATGACGCCGTGCCGGAGGTTGAAGGTAAAGGTCTTGGCGTTCGGGTCCACGTTATAGGACGAGCAGAGGAACGGGATATACTTGACAGAGCCGTTGGACTGCGCTTCCGGCTCGAGAAGGTATTCCGCGACGGGGAACGTGTAGGTGGCATCGGCCGGGCCCATCTGACCGCGGTAGCTCATCATGGCCGGGCCGGCGGTCGTGATGGCCGTGAGTGTCCCGCCGGAGACCGGCGTTTCCGAGGGTGTGGTGGTCGGTGTCGTTGTCGTCCCGGTCGAAGAGGGAGACGTGGTGGTCGGCGGGGTCGAGGTCGTGGTCGTGGTGGTACCGCCACAACCTACCAGGACCATGAGCGCGACGGCCAGGACGGCGATGATAATGGTCGCTGTTTTTCTCATAATGGTAGTGTAACCTCCTCCAATTTCGAGCTTGCTATATAAACGGAACGTTCGTGGTCAGCGGCGGGTTACTGCGGGCCGCTTGTCTCAACAACGCCGGTACCATAGACTCCGTGGTTTGGCTTATCCTGTCTGGGCAGTCCCCGCGCGATGGACGCGCCATTACGGAACACCCGGGGTAGTGCGGTGCTCTTATTGTAGAACTTGTGCGATACGAGTGCAACCTCATCGGGCCGGTCACCCGTTCCGGCGCCACCGGGAAGGCATCGTTTCAGGAGTGGCAGCCTTATATGGTTGAGCGTAGCCGTTGGCGCGTGAAAAAGTTATATCAAACCGCTGAAATTTATAGAGGATTTATTACAAATACGCCGCTGGAAGAATTCGAGAAACCAGAGGAACGTATAAATATATAGTTGACTATTAATATAGATGACGCTATACTATTACCGTTGCGCGGAGAAACAGGATGTCCGGTCTGCGAAAGAAGCAAAGGGAAAAGCGGGAACAGGCCATTATCGAGGCCGCCAAGCAGCTGGTGGGCGAGAAAGGCTACCGCGAGACCAGCATCGAAGAGATCGCCGCCGCCGCCGAGGTGGGGCCGGCCACCGTTTACAACTACTTCGATTCCAAGGCGGGCCTGCTGCTGTCCATACTGGGCCGGGAGGCCGACCTGCTGCTGGCCGCCGGGGAAAAGGTGCTGCAGGACCCCCCGCCCGGCGGCGGGGACGCGGTCTACGCGCTTATCGAGACGTACTTCGGGGTGTTCGTGCGTCATTTCAGCAAGCGGCTGATGCGCGAGGTCATGGTCGTATTCATGCTGGAGCAGCTTACGGTGCGCCGGAAAATAATAGGACTGGACTACCTGATGGTGGAGCAGATCGTCAGAATGCTGGATATCTGCCGGGAGCGCGGGCAGGTTCGAGCCGACCTGGAAACCGCCGAAGCGGCCATGACGATCTACTCGTTTGTCATCGCGGCGTCCATCACCCACATCGTCGAAGAGGACATGACGCTGAAAAACTTCCTCGGCCTGGTCAAGCACCAGATATGCCTGCTTTTCCAGGGCATCGCCCCGCGTCCGGCGACGCAGGAGAAGATATGACAATGCTCTGTTTTTGTGTATCGTTCGCCGACCGGCCGAAGCCGCCGGTACGAGATAACATCCGTCACGAGGTGCCCGCATGAACGAACGACCCGTCATCCTCACCCGGGGACTGACCAAGCACTACGGCGAGGTCCGCGCCCTGGAGGACCTCGACCTCAGCATCCCCGCCGGGGAGATATTCGGCTTCCTCGGCCCCAACGGCGCGGGGAAGACGACCACCATCCGCACGCTCCTCGACGAGATACGCCCCACGGCCGGCAGCGCCGCCATACTGGGCCGGGACACCCACCGCTATTCGGTCGAGCTGCGGCGGCACATCGGCTACCTGCCGAGCGACCTCTCCCTGTACCGCAGCCTCACCGGACAGGACGTCCTCACCTTTTTCGCCAACCTGCGCGGCGGCGTGGACTGGACGTACGTCGGCAAGCTGGCCGACCGGCTCAACGCGGACCTCTCCCGCAAGACCGGCGACCTCTCCTCCGGCAACCGCCAGAAGGTGGGGCTCATCCAGGCGTTCATGAACCGCCCGGCCCTCCTCATCCTCGACGAGCCGAGCACCGGCCTCGATCCCCTCGTGCAGCGGGAGTTCCACGCCATGATGCGGGAGGCGGCCGTGGACGGGACCGCCGTGTTCCTCTCCAGCCACACTCTCTCCGAGGTGCAGCGGGTCGCCCACCGCGTCGGTATCATCCGCGAGGGACGGCTGGCCGCCCTGGAGACCGTCGCCGACCTGCGGGCCAAGGCCATCCGGCGCATCGAGCTCGACCTCTCCGCCCCGGCCGATCCCGCCGTCCTCCAGGCCGTGCCCGGCGCGCGGGACGTGACCGTGGCGGGCAACCAGGCCTTGCTTTCTTACGACGGCCGGATGGAGGACCTGCTGCACGCGGTGATGGACCGGTACGAGCTGCTCGACATCCGCACCCAGGAGGCCGACCTCGAGGAGATATTCCTCACCTACTACCGTAAAGAAGGGGCCGAAGCTTGATGCTGACCGGGATATTCGCCAAGTCCGTCCGGGACCGCTGGCTGGGCATGGCCATCGGCCTCGTCTGCATGCTCGTGCTGCTGCTCTCGGCGATGTACATCTACGGGACGCTGGACGTCAATATCTACCAGGGCTTTCCCGAAGCGCTGAAGAACATCATGGGCATCCCGCCGAACGCGGACGTGGCCAGCCTGGCCATCAGCGTCTACCTGACGGGCGCGGGCTCCTGGATACTGGTGGGGCTGACCATCGCCTTCGGTTCGGGGGCGGTGGCCTCCGAGGAGAACAGCGGCACCATCGAGCTCCTGCTGGCCAATCCGGTCAGCCGGACGCGGGTCCTCGCTTCCAAGGCCGCCGGCATGGTCGTGCTCATGGGACTCACGACGGCGGCCCTGTGGGGCGGCACCTACGCGATCGCCCGCCTCCTCGATACGAGCATCGCCGGGATGCACGTGGGGGCGCTGTGCATCCACCTGCTCGGCCTTTCCCTGTTCTTCGGGTTCCTGGCGCTGGCCATCGGCGCCTGGACGGGGAAGCGCGGCGTTGCCGCCGGAGCGCCGACGGGCATCATGATAATCTCCATCTTCGCGGCGGGCATCCTGCCGCTCATAAAAGGCTGGGAAGGCCTGGCCCGCATCTTTCCCTGGTACTACCTCGACGGCGCCAAACCGCTGCTGAACGGCACGGACTGGCGTCACATCGGTATCCTGGCCGCGGGCGTCGCCGTGTTTGCCGGGCTGGCGGTGTTCGGCCTCAACCGGCGTGACCTGAAGATCCGCAGCGCCGGCGCCGGCCTGCTCGACCGCCTGCGCCGCCATCCGCGGGTCCGGAAGATCCTCGACCGGCTGGCGGGCTCGGCCCGCGTGTCCGGCATCTGGATCAAGACGCTCTCCGACCACCAGACATTGGTAATCATCGTCGTCTACTTCATGGTGCTGATGGGACTGGTCGGCGGTCCGATTTACAATTTGCTGCCGGTGGATACGATACAGAATGCCCTGCAGCAGGTGCCGGCGCTGGTGGCGGCGCTGGGCGGGAACGCCAATTACGGCACGCCGGCGGGGTTCTGGCAGACGGAGTTTTTCAGCCTGACGGTGCCGGCGGCGGTGATGGTGGTGACCATCGTGGCCGGGGCGAAGGCGATAGCCGGGGAGGAAGAGGACCGGACGCTGGGCCTGCTGCTGGCCAGCCCGGTGCCCCGCTGGAGGATACCGGTCGAGAAATCGCTGGCCATGCTCGTGCTCGGCGTGGCCGCCGGGGGGGCTGCGTTTCTCGGCATCATGTTCGGGTCGCTGGCCGGCGGCCTTTCGATGAGCTTCGTCAACCTGGCGGCCGCCTGCCTGCTGGTGACGCTCGTCGGTCTTTTCTACGGCGCGGTGGCACTGGCGCTGGGCGCGGCGACCGGCAAACACCGGGTGGCGGTGTTCGGCAGCCTCGGCTTCGTAGTGGTGTCCTACGTCGCCTCGTCCTTCCTGCCGCTCAGCGCGACGCTGGCCGGCTACGCCAAGTGGTCGCCGTACTACTACTTTCTCGGCGGCGACCCCCTGGTGCGGGGGCTGGACTGGACCCACGCCGTCATCCTGGCCGGGCTGACGCTCGCACTGGTGCTGCTTTCTATCCCGTTGTTCCAGCGCCGGGACCTCAAATTTTCCGGCTAGAAGCCATCCGCCCACGATAACCTGCGGAAGTGTCATTCCATCGAAGGATGGAACCGGACTCCGCCGCAACTGCGCCCGTGTCATGACGGGCGCCGGCGAAGCATCTCGTTCCCTCTCCGTACTCCCCGTACCGGCGTTCGCTTTCGCACGCTCTGTCGTCTCCCTTAAAGGAGACGGTGTGGGATTTTTCATCTACCTTTTTTCAAAGCTGGTTCCATCGTAAAAACGTGGAAAAAACGCGACAAAATTCGCTGGTCAAAATAGAAAATATGTTCTATTATTTAAGTCCCTGACCACGTGGAAAGGAGGCAGGCATGAGCTCACTCAAACGCGCCGTGACCAACAAGCGCTGGGACCTGGCCGCCTACACCATCGTCCTGGCCAGCGCCCGCGTCGTGCGGGAGGGAGGTATCCGTGGTAAAAAGAAAAGCGCACCCCAAAAAAGAGGCCGTAAAAAAGGACGCTAAGGACTCGCTCTACGCCCGGCTCTTCGACGAAGTAGAGCAGGTCGACTTCAACCGCGCCTGCGGCGTCGACGGCATCGACGACGAGATCGCCCTTATCCGCCTGGAGATCCTCAAGGTCGTCGCCGGCGGGGACGCCGACAACCTGCGGCTGCTCGTTCAGGCCACCAACGCGCTGGAGCGTCTCATCCGCACCCGCTACGAGATCACGAAGGACCAGCGCAAGAGCATCCGGGAGTCCATCGGCAACGTGCTGCGGGAGATCGCCGTGCCGCTCGGCATTACCGTCGGGACGGAGTTCCTCACCGGGAAGGTGTCCTGACGTGACCACCGTGTCTCCCAAGCTGCCGGTGCTGCGCCCGTACCAGCGGGAGGTAGCCAGTGCCGTGATGGACAGCGTCCTCAACTGCCGGGGAGAGACCTTCTCCGTGGAGATCGCCCGGCAGGGCGGCAAGAACGAGCTCTCCGCCCAGGTGGAGACGCTGCTGCTTACGCTCGCCATGGCGGCGCCGCGCAACCTGGTGAAGTGCGCGCCGACGTTCAATCCGCAGTGCCTCCTCTCGATGCGCCGCCTCAAGGACCGCCTCGATGACGCCGGTTTCGCCGGCTCCTGGTACTCGGAGGCCGGCCACATCGTCCGCCTCGGCAACGCGCGGGCCGTCTTCCTCTCGGCGGAGCCGGGCGCCCGCGTCGTCGGCAACACCGCTCACCTGCTGCTGGAGATCGACGAGGCCCAGGACGTCTCGAAGGAGAAGTATACCAAGGAGTTCCGCCCCATGGCCGCCGCCGGGGACGCCACCGTCGTCCTCTACGGCACGACGTGGGACGAGGGCACCCTTTTAGAGGAGGTAAAGCAGCTCAACCTGGAGCGGGAGAAGCTCGACGGCGTGAAGCGCCACTTCCGGTTCGACTGGGAAGCCGTGGCCGCCTGCAACCCGCCGTACCGCGCCTTCGTGGAGGCGGAGCGCGAGCGCCTCGGGGAGGACCATCCCCTCTTCCGCACCCAGTACCGCCTGCTGACCGTCCGCGAGGGCG
>CAZOMF010000007.1:0-25137 GCA_964580635.1 uncultured Dehalococcoidaceae bacterium | reverse complement strand
GCCCGCGAGACGGTGGCCGAGCTGCACCGGCTCGGGCTGGAGGTGGTCATGCTCACCGGCGATAACCGCCGCACGGCGGAAGCTATCGCGAAAGACGTCGGCACGGACCGCGTCCTGGCCGAGGTGCTGCCGGAGCACAAGGCCGCCGAGGTCAAGCGGCTCCAGGAAGAAGGCAGGCAGGTGGCCATGGTCGGCGACGGCATCAATGACGCTCCGGCGCTGGCGCAGGCCAATGTGGGCATCGCCATCGGGACGGGGACGGACGTGGCCATGGAAGCCGCCGACGTCACCTTGATGAGCGGCGACCTCAAGGGCGTGGTGACGGCCATCTCGCTCAGCAAGAAGACGATGCGCACCATCAAGCAGAACCTTTTCTGGGCGTTCGCGTATAATACGGTACTTATCCCCATCGCCGCCGGGGTACTCTACGCCGCCTTCGGGCACAGCGGCACGCCGGCAGGACTGAAATTCTTCTTCGGGGATTACGGCTTCCTCAACCCGATGCTGGCGGCGCTCGCCATGGCGACGAGCTCGGTGACGGTCGTTTCCAACTCGCTGCGGCTGCGGGGGTTCAAACCGGCCAGGATCGCCGGCTCGCAGGGTTAGTACGATGAACAGCGAACACGACCGCCGAGGGACAACGGCATGATACTCATGTTCATCCTGATGTTCCTGCCCCTGCTGGAGCTGCCGCTGCTCCTGCTGCTGCCGCTGCACGTGTTCATCCCCGTCTACGTAGCCTCGTTCCCGCTGACGTTCTGGATCTACTGGCTGATGAAACGGAACCGGAAGCGGCCGGTCAAGACGGGCCGCGAATCGTTCCTCGGCCGGGAACTGGAAATACGTTCGGTCGCCCGGAAAGGGCCGGGAAACATCTACACCGTGCGGACGGAGGGAGAGTGGTGGGACGCCTGGAGCGACGAGGACCTGCGACCGGGCGAGAAGGTTGTTATCACGGCCTGCCGCGGCAACCGGCTTATCATACGCAGGAAAAAAACTCACGACCGGACGGTCGTCAAGGATAAAACATTATGATGTACTACTACGGCGGCGGCGGCTGGTGGATGCTGCTCTGGATGGTCGCTATCGTCATCGTCATCGGGCTCATCGTCTGGGCGATCGTGGCGGCCACGCGGCACAGCGGCGGCGCGCACGAAACAACGGCATCCAGGACGCCGCTCGACATCGCCAAGGAGCGCTACGCCCGGGGCGAGATAACGCGCGAGCAGTTCGAGCAACTGAAAAAAGACCTGATGTGACGGCCGTCTAAAACCCGAGCAGGTCGAGCGAGGGATATTCACCCCGCTCCATCGCCTTTTTGTACAGTACCGAGGCCACGGCCACGTCCTCGATGGCGACGCCGGTCGCGTCGAAGACGGTGATATCGGCGTCGTCCCCGCGGCCCTGCTTCGCGCCGGTAACGAGCTCCGCCAGCGTGGCGTAGATATCCGATTCGGAGAACAGACCCTGCGCGACGGGGACGTTGATCTCACCGGCGGCGCCCGCCTGGGTGACGTCATCGACAATCACCCGCGCCTCCTTCAGGACCGCCGGCTCGATCTCCTCTTTCCCCTCGGCGTCCGCGCCCACGGCATTGACGTGCGCGCCGGGCCGCAGCCAGGCCCGTTTAAGGTACGGCCGTCGTGAGGGCGTCAGCGTACAGACGATGTCCGCCCCGGCGGCCGCTTCGAGCGTACTTACCTTCGCCGTCAGGTCCGGGAACGCGGCCACCAGTTTCCCGGCGTTGTCCGGGTCAAGGTCATAGACGAGGACGGACGTGATATCGAACAGCAGGCGGTGGGCCTCGATCTGGGAATACGCCTGCCGGCCGGCGCCGATGATGCCGAGGGTCCGGGCATCCCGCCGGGCGAGGTACTTCGAGGCGATGGCCGCGGTGGCGCCGGTGCGGAAGGCGGTGAGGTCGGTCGCATCAAGCAGGGCGAGCGGATAGCCGGTGGCGGGATCGTTGAGGACCATGACGCCCATGACGGTGGGCAGTCCCCGGGCGGCGTTGCCGGGATGGACGTTCACCCATTTGAGACCGGCCGCGCCGGGCAAAGCGGCCGGCATGGCCCGGAAGTCCCCATCCGGGACGGCCACGTAGGACTTGGGCGGCAGCTTCGCTTTCCCCTGCCCGAGGTCGCGGAAGGCCTGCTCCACGGCGGCGATAACTTCGCCCATATCGAGCAGCTCCCGGACCGCCCGACGGTCAAGCACCAGTGTCGGCATCGATAGCTCCTGTCACCGCGATATGCCGCCCCGCCGTCCGCCGTCTTCATCATAGAGCAACGGCTGCCGGGGCACAACCGGCTACCAGAAGGTTTTTATTACATGAATGCGTATTCAAAGTGCCTTTTCACCATTGACCTTTTGGGCATGACGCGGCATAATAACTACAAATGTCGTATCGACCGGACCCGGGCAGGACCACTGCCCCGCCGCGATTATCCGAACACGCCATCGAGGTGGTCGGCAGCGAGGCCGCGTGAACGACGCTTTCTATACCTTTTACCAGGCCGCCATGATAACGTCGCTGGTGGTGGCGGTCGTCATGGCGGTACCGATCTTCCATTTCCGCGCCAGGCCGGGTGCCAGGATGATGCTGGCACTGGCCGGCGGCACCTTCCTGTGGACGCTGGGGTTCTACCTGGAATCCCGCAGCGGGACCCTGAGCCGGCAGCTCCTGTTCACGGACATCGGTTATGTCGGGATGATGGCCGTACCGGTCGCCTGGTTCGCTTTCGCCGCGCAGTACACCAATGACCGCCGTTTTGCCAATTGGCGACTGCTCCGCTGGCTCCTCATCCTCCCCGCGGCGACCATCGTGCTCGTCTGGACGAACGGGGCGCACCACATCATGTGGAGCAACGCCCACCTGGCAACGAGCGGTCCCTTCACCATCACCGTCAAGACCTACGAGCCGTTCTTCTGGGTGGCCATGAGCAACAACTACCTGCTCATCCTGGGCGGCATCATTATCCTGACGCGTCGGCTATTCACCGGCCCGCCGCTCTACCGGAACCAGGCCATCGCCCTCGTCATCGCCAGCCTGCTGCCGATCGCCGGCAACGCGCTCTACCTGAGCAACCCCGGCGGCATGCCGCACAAGGACCTTACGCCGGTTGCGTTCGCCCTGTCCGGGCTGGCCATCGCCCTCGGTTTCTGGCGCTTCCAGCTCTTCAGGGCCGTTCCCTTCGCCCGGGAGATGGTCATCCGCCGCCTGAAGGACGGCATCTTCATCTTCAGCCCGGACGGCCACCTGCTCGATGCCAACGCCGCCGGCCTGGAAATCGTCGGCTACGGGCAGCGTATCATCGGCGCGTCGGACGCGGAGCTGAAGCTCATCTCCCCGCTGTTCGAGACGCTTTCCAGCGGCGGGCCGCGACGCACCGAAATTTCCCTCGACCTGGCCGCCGGCCCGCGGACCTTCGAGGTGGACACGGTGGCGCTCCGGGACGACCGCAACCGGCTGGAGGGCTGGCTGAGCATCCTCCACGACATCACCGAGCGAAAGGAAGGGGAACGCACGCTGGCGGAGGCCCTCGACCATGAACGCGAGCTCCGCCGGTCGCTCCAGGAAGAGATAAACCGGAGGCTGCGGTTCTCCCAGGCCCTGGCCCACGAGGTCAGGGCGATCGTCGGGAGACCGGCGAGCGGCGAGCGGCCGGAGCCAGACCGCACAACGATACCGGACCGCGGGGTGGAAGACCTGAACCTGCATCTCGACGACCTGCTCGATTTTACGCGTGGAGAGATGGGCCTGATCGAAACGGTGTTCCGCGTGATCTCGCCGCTCCCGGCCATCCGGGACACGGCGGCGGAACCTGGAATAGCGGGCACGCTCACCATGGAGCTTCCGGACAGACTGCCGCCGGTGCAGGCCGACGAAGCCCGCTTCAGGCAGATCATCCGCTGCCTGCTCAATAACGCCCGGGCCCGCTGCGGACCGGCCGATACCATACGGCTGCAGGCCGTTCAGGAGAACGACAACCTCGTCATCGAAGTACGGGACAGCGGGCCGGAGCTCGATGAGGCGGAGCGGGACACCCTGTTCAACCCGTACGAGCGGGCGGGCCGGGAACAGCCGGGCGGGCTCGGATTGGGACTGGCGCTCGGCAAGCTGCTGGTGGAGCTGCACGGCGGGCGGATCTGGGCGGAAAGCCGTCCGGGCGAGGGGTGCACGTTCGCGTTCTCGCTGCCGGTGGCGGAGGAGGGCTAGGCGGGGCGCTTTTCTTCCATGACGGCCAGGTAGACGTCACAGGTGCGGCAGAGTTCGATCTTCTTTTCCCATGTCGTCTGGCGGATGCCCTGGCAATAGGTGCCGTTGAGGTACCAGCAGTAATGCCTGGCCTTGAGGTCCCAGACGATACAGTGCTCGCGCCACTCCGGCGGGCAGCCCGTGGCTTCCCAGCAGGGCTTGCGCAGGCCGGCCGGGGATTTCTGGAGCGAAGCGAGGAGCAGCATCTCCCGCTCGATATGGCTGGGGATGTTCCGCCAGCCCTGCTCGAAGCTCTGGATGGCCTTGTGGGAGACGCACAGCAGCGAGGCAAGCTGCTCCTGCGTCTTGTTCAGCTCGTGACGTATCCTGACGAATTCCGCTCTATCCATGCCGCCTGACCGCACCTCCTGACCACTATACCACATTGTGGTTAAAAAAGGAACCTTCGATTGTACTGATTACCACATTGTGGTACTATAGAGACAGGAGTGAGAAAAAATACCCGGGAATACCGGGCCGATTCCACCGCGTTCGCGGCCGAGATGATACCGGCCGCGGGGCGCCGGAAGCGGGACCGCCTCGGGCACAGCTACGAACAAATCGACCGAACCTGTCCCGGGATCAGTAAATATTTTAACATTCACCCTGTGTTTTTATGATTGATTACCGGGTGTTAATGAGACTATTATAGGGCTATATTACCACAAATCCGGGCAGTTTACCTGCTTATAGCTCAAATGACGAACGTGAGATACTTTATATTAGGCAGCACTCAACACCTGCCCGCGCTGTCATACCTTGATAACGAGGACTGACATCAATGGACGTACAGACGCTCGACCATGCCTCCGAAACGCTCTCCCCCGAGGCGACCCTGCGTAAAAAACTCGAGGACCTGAGCGGCGAAAAGATCTCCGCCTGCTTCCAGTGCCAGAAATGCACCAGCGGCTGTCCGGTGACCTTCGCCATGGACCTGCCGCCGCACCTCGTTATCCGCCTGCTGCACCTCGGCCAACTGCAGCGGGTACTCGACGCCAACACCTACTGGGTCTGCGCCGCCTGCGAAACGTGCTCGACGCGCTGCCCCAATAGCATCGACATCGCCCACGTCATGGACACATTGCGCCAGTACACCGGCGAGGGCAGCCATCCCATCCCGCAATCGGACCGGGTCTTCCACCAGGAGTTCCTCAACTCCGTCAAGCGGTACGGCCGCGTCCACGAGATGAGCATGGTAACCCTCTTCACCTTGCGCACCAAGGGCCTCGCCGGACTCATCAAGCAGGGCATGCTCGGCCTGACCATGATGCTGAAAGGCAAGCTGGGCCTCTTCCCGGAGAAGACGAAGGGCCGGGACCAGGTGCGGGCCATCTTCCAACGCACGGCCAAGGAGCGTTCCAAATGAACATAGCTTACTACCCCGGCTGCTCCCTCCACGGGACGGCCAGAGAATACGGCGCCTCGACGGAGGACGTCGCCAGGACGCTGGGCATCGAGCTCGAAGAGCTCAATGACTGGAACTGCTGCGGTGCCTCGTCGGCGCACATGACCAACGACGACCTCGCCTTCTCGCTCGCCGCGCGCAACCTCGGCATCATGGACAAGACGGGGCTGGACCTCGTCGTGCCCTGCGCGGCCTGCTTCCAGCGCCTCAAGCGGGCGGAGAAGCGCCTCATCGCCAAGGAAAAGCCGGAAGGCGTCGACGTGACCTTCTCCGGCGACCACAAGATCAAGTGGGCCCCGGACTTCTTCTGGAAGGACGTGGGCGAGAAGGCCATCCAGGCCAAGATAAAGAAGACCCTCGGCGGCCTCAAGGCCGTCTGCTACTACGGGTGCCTGACCTCACGCCCCCCGGAGATCACCGACGCCGAGCATCCGGAGAACCCGGTGGCGCTCGACAAGCTCATGAAGCTGCTCGGCGTGGATGTCCACGACTGGTCCTACAAGACGGACTGCTGCGGCGGCAACCTGACCCTCACCAAGCCCGATATCTCCGCGAAGATGACCGGCAAGCTGGCCGACATGGCCCGCGAGGCCGGCGCGGAGTGCATCATCGCGGCCTGCCCGCTCTGCCAGTCCAACCTGGACATGGGTCAGCCGGAAGGCGTCGAACCCCTGCCCGTCTTCTACTTCACCGAGCTGCTCGGGCTGGCCTTCGACGAACCCGTGGAATCGCTGCTGGGGAGCCATATCATCGACCCCCGGCCGCTGCTGCGGGACAAGAAACTGCTCTAGAGGCAACCAGATTATGACGGATACGAAGAACAACGGGAACAAGAACAACGGCCGCAAGCCGGTCGGCGCCGTGATGGTCGTCGGCGGGGGCATCAGCGGGATGCAGTCCGCCATCGATCTCGTCGAGTCCGGCTACAAGGTCTACATGGTGGAGGAGACCTCCGCCATCGGCGGGCGCATGGCCCAGCTCGACAAGACGTTCCCGACCAACGACTGCTCGATGTGTCTCATCTCTCCGAAGCTCATCGAGGTGGCCAAGGACCTCAACATCGACCTCATCACGAACTCCGAGGTCAAAGGCATCAAGGGCACGGAGGGCAATTTCACCGTCGACGTCCTCAAGAAACCGCGCTACATCGACGAGGAGAAATGCACCGCCTGCGGCGACTGCGTCAAGGCCTGCCCGGTGGACCTCCTCGACGAGTTCAACCAGGGCCTCTCCAAGCGCCAGGCCGCCCACAAGAAGTATCCCCAGGCCGTTCCCAACATCATGGCCATCAGCAAGACGAACCGCCCGCCCTGCAAGCTCTCCTGCCCGGCGGAGTGCAACGGCCAGGGCTACGTGGCCCTCATTTCCAAAGGCAAGTACCTGGAGGCCGTCAACCATATCAAGAAGTGGCTGCCGCTCCCGGCGACGCTGGGACGTATCTGCCACCACCCGTGCGAGCTCAACTGCAACCGCGCCGACATCGACGAACCCATCGGCATCCGGCCGCTGAAGCGCTTCGTGGCGGACATCGTCCGCGAGAAGCGGGCCTCCGGCGAGCTGCCGCCGGAAGAAAAGCTGGAGGTCGACCCGAACAAGCCCAAGGTGGCCATCGTCGGGTCCGGCCCGGCCGGTCTCTCATGCGCGCTCGACCTGGCCCGGCTCGGCTACCCGGTGACCGTCTTCGAGGCGAACGCCCACGCGGGCGGGGCGCTCTATTACTCCATCCCGTCCTACCGCCTGCCCAAGGAGCGGCTCGCCGAGGACATCCAGGAGCTCGTGGACGCCGGCATCGATATCAAGTACAACACCCGCATCGGGAAGGATATCAGTCTCGACCAGCTCAAGGAGCAGGGCTACAAGGCCGTGTTCCTCGGCATCGGCGCCGAGAAGTGCAAGACGCTCAACATCGAGGGCAACGACCTCAAGGGCGCCATTAACGCGCTCGAGCTGCTCAAGGACGTCGCCGAGGGTAAGATGGAGAAGCCGGGCGACCGGGCCATCGTGGTCGGCGGCGGCAACGTCGCCATGGACGTCGCGCGGACCTGCATCCGGCTCGGCGTGAAGGACGTGACCATCGTCTACCGGCGCTCCCGCACCGAGATGCCGGCCCTCGCCGACGAGATAGACGAGGCCGAGGAAGAGGGCGTCAATTTCACCCTCCTCACCAATCCCAGCAAGATAATCGGCCGGGACGGCCAGGTAACCGGCCTGGAAGTGACCAAGATGGAGCTCGGCGAGCCGGACGAGTCCGGCCGGCGCCGCCCGGTGGCCGTCAAGGGTTCCGAGTACGTCATCCCGACCGACGCCGTCATCATGGCGGTCGGCGAGGAGACGGAGCTCGACCTGTTCACCGGGGACTACGCGCCCATCGCCGGCAAAGGCATAATCACCGCCGATCCGGTGACCCTCCAAACCCCCATTACCGGCGTGTTCGCCGGCGGCGACGCCGTCACCGGCCCCAAGTCCGCCGTCGAAGCCATCCAGCAGGGCCACGACGCGGCGACCTCCATCGACCGCTACTTCAAGGGCGAGGACCTGGCCGCGGGACGGCCCAAGCCGGCCCAGGAACCGGCCCCCACGCCGGATGGCGAGTGGGAGAAGGAAGCGCGCGTCATCAAGCGCACCATCCCGATGGCGGAACGCCAGACCACTTTTAAGGAAGTCGAGATCGGCTACACGGAGGAAGAAGCCCGGCGGGAGACCTCGCGGTGCATGGACTGCGGCCTCTGCTCCGAGTGCCTCGAGTGCGTGTCCGCCTGCAAGGCCAACGCCGTCAACCACGACGACAAGGCGGAAAACCTGGAATTATCCGTAGGCTCCGTCATCCTCTCGATGGGCATCGAGCCGGTGCCCGGTGAGCTCAAGGAAGAGTACGGCTACGGGCGCTATCCGAACGTGGTCACGAGCCTGGAGTTCGAGCGCATCCTCTCCGCCTCCGGCCCGACGCTCGGGCAGGTGACCCGGCCCTCGGACGGCAAGCACCCCACCAAGATAGCCTGGATACAGTGCGTCGGCTCCCGCGACGAGAGCTGCGGACGCGGCTACTGCTCCTCGGTCTGCTGCATGTACGCGACCAAGGAGTCCATCATCGCCAAGGAGCACGACGGCAACATCCAGCCCACCATTTTCTATAACGACATCCGCGCTTTCGGGAAGGGCTTCGAGCGCTACTACGAGTCCGCCAGGGAAAAGAACGGCGTCCGCTACATCAAGAGCATCCCCTCCACGGTGAAGGAGATCACCCGGAACGGCAACCTGGTGCTGGAGTTCGTCGGGGACGACGGGCAGAAGACGAAGGAAGAGTTCGACATGGTCGTCCTCTCCATCGGCATCCAGCCCTCCAAGAACAGCCGCGCCACGGCCGAGGCGCTCGGCGTAGACCTGGACGAGTACGGCTTCTGCGAGACGGACGAGTTCCACCCCAACGCCACCTCGCGGCCCGGCGTCTACGTCTCCGGCGCCTTCGAGACGCCGATGGACATCCCGGAATCCGTGATGAGCGGCAGCAGCGCCTCCTGCCTGGCCTCGGCGAACATCGCCGGCGCTCGGCACACCATGCTCACCGAGAAGGAATACCCGGAGGAGCTGCCCATCGAGGGCGAGGAGCCGCGCGTCGGCGTGTTCATCTGCCGCTGCGGCGCCAACATCGCCCGCGTAGTGGACGTCCCCGAGCTCACGGACTACGCCAAGACGCTGCCCCACGTCGTCCACGCCGAGGAGAACATCTATACCTGCTCCACGGACACGCAGAACAAGATCGTGGACGCCGTGAAGGAGAACCACCTGAACCGCGTGGTGGTGGCCTCGTGCTCGCCGCGCACCCACGAGGTGCTCTTCCAGGACACCATCCGGGAGGCGGGCCTCAACAAGTACCTCTTCGACATGGCCAACATCCGCGACCAGGACTCCTGGGTGCATTTCTCCCTCCACGACGCCGCCAACGACAAGGCCAGGGACCTCGTCCGTATGGCAGTGGCCCGGGCGACGACGCTCAAGCCGCTCCACCAGCAGCAGATCGACCTCAAGCACAACGCGCTCATCATCGGCGGCGGCCTGGCCGGCCTGACGGCGGCGCTCGCATTGGCCGATAACGGCTTCGAGAGCATCCTCATCGAGAAAGAGAACGAGCTCGGCGGCAACCTACGCCGCATCCACACGACGGAGAGCGGCAAGGACGTTGGCGACTACCTGAACTCCCTGCTGGAGCGTGTCCATAACCAGGAGAAGATCACCGTCTACACCGGGGCGGAACTGCAGAAGATTAGCGGCTTCCAGGGCAACTACAAGTCCGAGGTAGCCGTCAACGGCAAGACGAAGGACATCGAGCACGGCGTGGTCATCATGGCGACCGGCGGCTCGGAGTACCAGCCGACCGAGTACCTGTACGGCGAATCGCCCAACGTGGTCACCCAGCTGGAGCTGGAAGACCTCCTCGCCGAGGGCAAGCACAAGGACGCCAGGTCCGTGGCCATGATACAGTGTGTCGGCTCCCGCGAGGGCGAGAACATGTACTGCTCCCGCGTCTGCTGCACGCAGGCCGTCAAGAACGCCATCAATATCAAGACGAACAATCCGGACACGGACGTCGCCATCATGTACCGGGACATCCGCACCTACGGCAAGCACGAGCGGCTCTACCGCCAGGCCCGCGAGATGGGGGTGAGCTTCATCCGCTTCGACGTGGAGAACAAACCGCGGGTGACCCAGAACGGCGACAAGGTCAAGGTGGTCGTCCACGACACCGCCCTGCACATGGACATCGAGCTTAACCCGGACCTGCTCGTGCTGAGCGCGGCCATCCGCCCCCAGCCGGACGCCAAAGAAATGGCGAGCCGGCTCAAGCTGCCGCTCACGCAGGATGGCTTCTGCCTGGAGGCCCACGTCAAGCTGCGGCCGCTCGATTTCGCCAACGAGGGCATGTACCTCTGCGGCCTGGCCCATTCGCCCAAGAACATCACGGAGTCCATCCAGCAGGCGCAGGGCGCGGTCTCCCGGGCCATGACGGTCCTCTCCCAGCCGCACCTGATGGCCGGCGGCGTGGTGGCCGCGGTGAACCAGGACCAGTGCGTCGGCTGCCTGACCTGCGTCCGGGCGTGCCCGTTCAACGTCCCGCAGATTAACGAGGACGGCGTGGCCTCCATCGAGGCGGCCGCCTGCCAGGGCTGCGGCATCTGCGCATCGGTCTGCCCGCGCAAGGCCATCCACCTCCAGCACTATGAGGACGAGCAGATACTGGCCAAGACGGCCGTGTTACAGGAATAGGAGGCACCATGAGTGAGGTAGAGGTAAAGGAGAAGGAGCAGGAGAAGGCGGCAGTGGACTACGAGCCCAAGGTCGTGGCCTTTGCGTGCCACTACTGCGCGTACTCCGCCGCCGACCTGGCCGGCTCGCTCCGTCTCGAGTACTCGCCTAACGTGCGCATCGTCAAGATAATGTGCACCGGCAAGGTCGAGACCATCCTTCTGCTCAAGGCGTTCGAAGAGGGCGCCGACGCCGTCTTTGTCGCCGGCTGAGTAGAGGGCAATTGTCATTTCCTGGAAGGAAATATACGAGCTAAACAGAAGGTCTACTATGCCAAGGAGCTGCTGAAGGAAGTCGGCATCGAGCCGGAGCGCCTCGGCATGTACAATATCAACGCGTCGGACGCGGCCATTTTCGCGCAGGCGTGCAACGAGATGACGGACATCGCCCGGCGTCTCGGACCCAATCCGCTCCGGAAAAAGAAGACCACGCAAGAGAAGGAAGAGGTGGAAGTCGCATGATCGTTGCCGACAGAAAACCGTTTGAAGAAATCGTCGAGAAAGTAAAGGACTGCAAGAAGGTCCTCGTGCTGGGCTGCGGCACCTGCGTCTCCGTCTGCATGGCGGGCGGCGAGCGCGAGGTGGGCCTGCTGGCCTCCGAGCTGCGCATGAGCTCGGAGCTGCAGGGCAGCGATATCCAGTTCGACGAAGACACCATCCAGCGGCAGTGCGACCGGGAGTTCATCGAGCCCATCCTGGGCAAAATGAAGGACTACGACTGCGTCCTCTCCATGGCCTGCGGCGCCGGGGTCCAGCTCCTGGCGGAGATGGTGACGCCGCTCGTCGTCAAGCCGGGGCTGAACACCCGCTTCATCGGCTACACCGTGCAGGAAGGCCAGTGGGCGGAGAACTGCCTCGCCTGCGGCGACTGCGTGCTCGGGGAGTACGGCGGCATTTGCCCCAAGACCCAGTGTTCCAAGGGCCTGCTCAACGGCGCCTGCGGCGGCGGCAACAACGGCCTCTGCGAGGCGGCCGACGGCCGCCCCTGCGCCTGGGAGCTCATCTTCACCCGCCTCAAGGACCAGGGCCGGCTGGAGCTGTTCGACCGGGACCCGCTGCTCAAGGACATGCGCAAGAAAGACCACCCGATGAAGCAGATCAACCCGCTCTACGCGGAGCACACGGAAGAAGAGCCCGTCGCCGCCGAGAAGAGCTAAGCGGTATTCGCAGTATCACGAAGGGGGAACGACAGGTTCCCCCTTTTTTGGCCGCCGCAACGACAGCGTTCTACCCCGGGACATACCGGGTGTTTTCTGCCCGGCCGGTCCGTACTTCTCCTGTTGCAACGTCCCTGTACTAAGGTTATAATAAGTTTTGTAGATTTTTGCAGTTTTTCAGTTTTACTACCGGTTCGATCGGAGGAAACGGTGCCCACGAGCGAAGATACCCCCCTTTCCATCAGTGAAGCCGCCCAGGTCCTGGGCGTCAGCGAGGCCGCCCTCCGTCTCTGGACCGACGAAGGCAAGGTCAAGGCTTTCGTGACCCCGGGGGGACACCGCCGTTACTCCCGGGCCGAGCTCAAGAAGTTCTCCTCCAAGGAAACGAAGATGCTCGGGGTAAAGGACGTCGTCACCGAGATGGAGGAGACGTTCGGCCAGCACCGGGAGATCTCCAAGACCTATTTCAGCAACATCCCCCAGGACAAGGATATCGTCCACAAATACCAGCAGGCGCTGGCCGGTTCCGGCCATGACCTCCTGCAGCTCATCATGCAGTATATTTCCGAGCCGGCCAACCGGACCGCCACCCTCGAAAAGATACGCGAAGTCAGCGCCCGGCACGGGGAAATCTCCGCCAATCTCGGGCTGTCCCTGACCGATTCCGTCCAGGCGTTTCTCCTGCACCGCGAACCCATTCTCAAATCCACCACCTCCCTTATCAAGAAACGCGAGGCCAACTCCGGCCGCATCATCAACCTCATCCCCATGATCGGCCAGGTGTTGGACGAGGCACTCTTAGCTCACGTTGCGGCCCATCAGCAGGCCCAACCGGGGGCTCGGGTGCAGGAGAAACGTACCCCCTGACTATTCACGGCGGCGGATCTATTTTCCCGCCGCCCGCGACGGTCCCCCCGCGTCCGGCCCGCGCCGGTTCCCGGGACCCCGGAACGCCCCCGGTACGGGCGATGTCCAACGGAGGTTTGGAACCATGACCCACGCCCACCAGCACCCCGCCGGCCATCCCCAGGGCCAGCCCGCCGGCAATAGCAATATTCTCACTCCGCGTCTCCATCTCGTCGCCTGGGAGATCACCCGGAGCTGCAATTTGAAGTGCGCCCACTGTCGCGCCTCCGCCGAGGACGGCCCCTACGAGGGCGAGCTCTCCAACGAGGAGTGCCGTACGCTCATCGACCAGATCAAGGAGGTCGGCAGTCCCATCCTTATCCTCACCGGCGGCGAACCGCTCTCCCGCCCGGACGTGTTCGATATCGCCCGCTACGGCGTGGCGCAGGGGCTGCGGGTCGTCATGGGCACCAATGGCACGCT
Source organism: uncultured Dehalococcoidaceae bacterium (assembly GCA_964580635.1). Lineage (GTDB taxonomy): Bacteria > Chloroflexota > Dehalococcoidia > Dehalococcoidales > RBG-16-60-22 > DAOUEG01. The sequence continues at coordinate 11,688 of CAZOMF010000007.1, read as the reverse complement.
CATCACGCCGGAGATAGCGCAGGAAATGGCGGCGGTGCCGATCTCGCGCATCGCCATCAGCCTGGACTTCCCCACCGCCGAGCTCCAGGACAGGTTCCGCGGCGAGAAGGGGGCCTTCGAGGCCGCCATGACCGGCATTCGGAACGCCCAGGCGGCCGGCGTGGAGATACAGATAAACAGCACCATCACCAGGATGAACGCGCACCTCATCGACGACCTCGTCAACCTGGCCCTCGAGGTGAACGCCGCCTCCTTCCATCCCTTCCTGCTCGTCCCGACCGGCCGCGGCGCTGACCTCAGCGATGTGGAGCTGTCACCGGAGGAGTACGAGCAGACGCTCAACCTCATCTACGACAAGCAGCAGGCGCTGGCTGGCCGGATGACCTTCAAGCCGACCGACGTGCCCCACTACATGCGGGTCACCAAGCAGCGACAGGCCGCGGAGAAGACGGCCGGCGGGGCGCCCGCCGGGGCGATGGAGCGCATGACCCGCGGCTGCCTGGCCGGCACCGGGTTCTGCTTCGTCTCCCACACCGGCATCGTCCAGGGGTGCGGCTACCTCACCGTGCCGGCCGGGGACGTCCGCGAGCAGACCTTCGGGCAGATATGGAACGACTCGCCGGTGTTCAACAACCTGCGTAACCTGGACAATATCAAGGGCAAGTGCGGCGCCTGCGAGTACAAGCGTATCTGCGGCGGCTGCCGGGCCCGTGCCTACGAGGCGACCGGGGACTACCTGGAAGCCGAACCGTACTGCGTCTACCAGCCGCAGGCCTGCCTCACCGTCGACCCGGACTAGCCTGAAGCACTCCAACGGAAAAAAGAAGGAGCCCCGAAAAGGGGCTCCTTTTATATTGCTGGTCCTGTGGTCCGGCTAGCGCCGGGGCGTACCGCATTCCCTGCAGAACCTGGCGTTCGCATCGAACGGGGCGCCGCAGTTGGTGCAGAACTTGCCGCCGCCGGTACTTGCGTTCGCAGTCCGGGCGGGACTGACGGCCTTCGCGCTGCCCCCGCCGCCGGAAGCTCTCGCCCCGCTGCCCGACGCCCGCCTCGGCATGGCGTAACGGCGGCGGTCGGCGCGGGAGGCCGGGCGAGAACGCCGGGTCAGGTAGTAGACGACGCCCACCCCGGCCACGACCACGACAACGATGATGGCCGCCAGCCATCCGTTGGAGAGACCGCCCCCGCCGCCGGTCGCATCCCCGGCGGCGGTGCCGGCGGAGGCGTTCTGGGTGATGGAGGGCGTATTGTCCGCCTTATAGTACGAGATATCGAACGTCAGCGTACCCAGCGGGTCGACGGTATCGTACGAGTAGGTCTGGATATTGAAGCCCTGCGTATCGGTGGAGCTGTTGCCGGCCGGGTCCACGGTAAAGTTCGTCGCCTTGAGCGGCTGCTGAACGGACACGTTCATCCCGGTGATCGGCAGGTAGGTCATGAACTCGTAGTTGATGGTCTTGTCCGGCTGCCCCTGGATGATATCGTCGTAGTACTCCACGCGGAAGGTATTCGAGGTCGCGGTGTAGGAAATCAGGTCCCAGCCGGAGACCTGGGAGGCCGTCCGATCGGGCGGCCCACCGGTATACTGGCCGTCACTGCCGATGGAGCCGGCGGAATACAGGACCGCCGTGGTCGGTACGAGGAACTGCACCGTGACCGGCGCCGTCGCGCCGGTGATGGTACCCTGCATCATCACGAGCAGTGACGGGTCGTCGTACTCCGGGTCCACCCAGAGCTGCACGTTGCTGTACCCGGTGGCGGTAGGGTTGTCCGCCAGGGCGGCGGTGGCCAGCGCCCCCGTCAGAATGATGACGATGACCATGCCGGTCATCAGTAGTTTGAGTAGCTTTTTCATTGTTCTCCCCGCTGTCTCATCCGGAACCCCCGGGTAGGTCACGCCGCGGGGCCGATGGTCGTGCTCTTTCTATTATACCCGAGAACACCCCTGTGTACCACTCTGTGGGATGAAGGCCGCGGAGACGCGTCCCGGCCCGCCGCCACGCCTGACGGCCGTTTACGTTTGGAATCAGGCCGGTGGGGCATTTTTTCTTGATTATACCGGTAATTTTCTATATCATAGTCAGGGCGCATTACGGTTCTAGGCTCACCCATCATGTATTTACAATAGGATGGAGCCTGAATTATGCCGGTCTACCAGAATGTCGTTGACCCGCGCCTTTCCGGTTCGGTGATACACGGAAACGCACGGTTTTAACCCCGTCAGGGAGCCTAATTCCTACCCGGTCTCTCGCCTCCCCGCCTTCCGGCCTTCCGGTAGCCGGCGCGCTGCGGCGCACCGACTACATAGTTTTATGTAGAAAGCGGTGACCGCGGCCGCGCCGGTTGAGGTAATTCAGGAATAGGGCTAGAATAAGCCCAGGCGTAGGCAGGTATATTCCCGTCCGGTACCGGACGGTTAATCGGACACGGTATAAAGGATTAGCGATGATGAAATGGATTCTTCTGGGCTGCCTGCTCGGCCTCGTCTCGCTGGCCGCCGTTCTGACGGTCAACCAGGGCGAGGCGCTGGCGCTCGATCAAAACGACTGCCTTGCCTGTCACAGCAACCCCGACCTCTTCAAGACGGACGCGAACGGCAACAAGATCTCGCTCTACGTCGACCAGCAGGAGCTCGACAAGTCCGCCCACCGTTTCATCGATTGCACCACCTGCCATACCACCGACCCGCACAACCAGGAAACTCCCCTCAACAAGCTCTCCCTGGCCGAGAAGTGCGGCACCTGCCACCAGTACGAATACGACCTCTACAAGGACAGCATCCACGGGCAGGTGGTCTCTGAAGGAAACCAGCAGGCAGCTTCCTGCGTGGACTGCCACAGCGACGACAGCAACCCGCACAGCGTCATCCGCGTCCTGGACCCGAGCGCCCCGACCTACAAGAAGAACATCGCCCAGACGTGCGCGAAGTGCCACAACAATCCGTCGCTGATGGCCAGCTACGGCATCGTGCAAAACGTGTATGAGACCTACATGGACAGCTTCCATGGCAAGGCCCTGGAGCTGAGCAACTACGAGCTGTCCCAGCTCGACCAGGCCACCTGCACTAACTGCCACGGCGCCCATGACATCCAGGCCGTCAACAACCCGAACTCCCCGGTGTCCAGTCTCCAGCACCTGGAGCAGACCTGCGACCAGCCCGGCTGTCACCCCGGCGCGGATATCCAGTTCGCCGCCGGTTTCCTCGGCCACCAGCCGCCTTCCCCGTCCAACATCCCCGTCGCCTACTACGCTGAAGTCATCTTCTCCGTCCTGATGTACGCGGTCCTCGGATTCGGGGGCATCGTCGTCATCCTGGCGATCGTACGTTACTCGCTCAACCACTGGAGGAACCAATCATGACCACCGCTGATATCCCGGCCGCCAATCCTCCCCGCCCGATGGCGCCTCACCCCGTCATCACCAAAGAGGGTAAGATCCGGCGTTTCGACGTCCACCAGATAATCCAGCACGCCGTGCTCATGACGAGTTTCATCCTGCTCGTCCTGACGGGGCTGCCGCTGAAGTTTTCCGATGCCGGCATCAGCCAGTGGTGGGCGGCGCTGTGGGGCGGCATCGAAGTGCTCCGCACGACCCATCGCGTCGCCGCCTGGATGATGATATCCGACTGCGTCTATCACATCGGCTACCTCGTCTACACCATCGGCATCCTCAAGCGGCCGTTCCCCATCCGCATCGTTCCCAACCGGGACGATATCATCCAGATGTACCAGGAAGTGGCCTACTTCATCGGCGTCCGCAAGACGCGCCCCAAGGTGGACCGCTTCAGCTGGAAGGAGAAGTTCGACTACTGGGCCATCTTCTGGGGCATGCCGGTGATGGTCGGTTCCGGCTTCGTGCTGATGTTCCCGGTCTGGGCCACCAAGTGGCTGCCGGGATGGATCGTACCGACCGCGCTCGTCGCGCACAGCCACGAGGCCATGCTGGCCCTCGTATGGATTGCCGTGGTGCACATCTTCTTCGCCCACTTCACGCCCAGCACCTTCCCCATCAACACCGTCATTTTCACGGGTAAGATGAAGCGGGAGAAGTACCGGGAGGAGCACCCTCTGGAGTACGAACGCATCGTGCAGCGGGAGCTCGGCATCGTGCCCGAATCACCCGAAGCCGCCGCGGATATTACCCCCGAAAAGCCGGAGGAAACGGCATGAACGCTCTGAAGAAGCTTTTTCAGGAGATATTCGACGACTGGCTCACCCGCGCCGCGGGTATCGTCTTTTTGCTCATCGTGGCGCTGACCGTCTTCAACGTCCTCTCCAACCTGCCGGAGCAGCACCCGTTCTTCGGCGTCTTCAACTTCTCCATGGTCCCGGTCCTGTTCGTCGCAGGCGGGATAATTTTCGTGCTGGCCATTCTGAGGAACTAGATGAAACTACCGAAAATAGAAATGAACAAACACCGGAAGAAGCTCCTCTTCCTGCTCATCTCCGGTGCTATCGGTATAATCCTGCTCGTCATAGGAGGCTACCAGCTCCTGGAGTTCACGGACTCGACCGAGTTCTGCGGCGACCTGTGCCACAAGGTGATGTACCCGGAGTACACCGCCCACGCCGCCTCACCCCACTCCAACGTCGCCTGCGCCCAGTGCCACGTCGGCTACGGCGGCGGCTACCTCGTCCGCTCCAAGATAAGCGGTATCCCGCAGCTCTTCGCGGTGACGTTCAACACCTACGAGCGCCCCATTCCGGCGCCGGTGCAGAACCTGCGCCCGGCCCGGGCGACCTGTGAAGAGTGCCACCGCCCGAGCCGCTTCGCCGGCGACCTGGTGGAGACCCATACGACCTACGCCTCCGACGAGGCCAACACCGAGACCGTCGATACCCGCATCATGCGCGTCGGTGGCGGCGAGCAGGAAGTGGCCAGCGGTATCCACTGGCACATCAACGCCAAGGTCTACTACCTGGCCGACGATGCAGCGCGCCAGGACATCATCTGGGTCGGCGTGGACCGCGGCACCGGCTACTTCACGGAGTACTACGACCCCGCGAAGATCGGCGAGATCACGCCGGAGCGCATCACCAAGGAAGCCCGGCTGATGGACTGCATCGACTGCCACAACCGGACCGCGCACGATTTCCCGACCCCCGACACGCTGATAAACGAGGCCATGGCCCAGGGCAAGATAGATTCCTCCCTCCCGTATATCAAGAAAGAAGCCCTGGCCGCGCTCGATCCCATCAGCCCCGACCTGGCGACAGCCGATTCCAAGGTGGCGGCCATCGAGGACTTCTACAAGACCAACTACCCGGACGTCTACGCCGCCAAGGCCGATGCCATCGCCGATGCCATCAGCGCCCTCGATGACGTGGCCACGCAGACCACCTTCCCGTACATGGGCGTCACCCCGACGACCTATATCAATAATATCGGTCATATCGATTCGCCCGGGTGCTTCCGGTGCCACGGCAAGCTGGTGGCGTACGGCGGACCGGATGCCGGCCAGCCCATCAGCAAAGATTGCGATCTCTGTCACTACTTTACGCTGAACGAACAGCAATAGGACCCTTGCAGTTACCGGCGGTACGCCGCCGGAACGTTATGAACGACAGGGGCCGGACGGCCTGCCCGGTCCTGCTAAAATGAAAACACGCCCGGCACGGGCATATTCGGCGGTGAAGAGGGGGAGCGTGCGGCAACCGGCGTCCGTCCTTTTCATTTACACGTGCCCGTTGTATAATGGGTCGAGCCCGCGCCGGAGCTGAGGAGGCACAGTTTTATGAGGAAGTACGCGTGGCTGCTGACACTATCCCTGATGGCGGCGCTGGCTCTGCTGCTTTCCGCGTGCAGCAGTGAGACGCCACCACCCACCCCGCGTTCCACCATTACGCCGACGTCCGTACCGCCGGTCGTCACCACGACGACCACCCCGCCGCCCCTGATCAACGGCGTCCCCGCGATTCCTCATTCCATCGCCGGCCGCGAGAACTGCCTCGTCTGCCACGAGACCGGCATCGCCGGCTCGCCGGCTATTCCGGCGGACCACGCCGGCCGCGGCAACGATACCTGCACCCTGTGCCACCAGGAAGTCCCCAGCGGGACACCGACCACCACCACGACAACGCCGACGACGACCACCAGCAGCGTTCCTACCATCCCACACACGCTCGCCGGGCGTGACGACTGCCTGCTGTGCCACGGGCCGGGCGGCAGCGCGCCGAACGTTCCCGCCGACCACGCCGGGCGTACCAACGACACCTGCACGCTCTGCCACCAACCGGCCGCCGCGACGACGACGCCCCCGGCGACCACCACCACGACGGCAACCCCTACGACGACCACCACCGTTACCGGCGGCATCCCCACCATCCCGCACACCCTCGTCGGACGGGACGACTGCCTGCTGTGCCATGCGCCGGGCGGCAGCGCGCCGAACGTTCCCGCCGATCATGCCGGGCGCACCGACAGCACTTGCACGCTGTGCCACCAGCCGGGTGCCACGACAACGACGCCTCCGGCGACCACTACCACGACAGCTACCCCCACGACCACGACGACGACCACCACCACCCAGACCTCCAGCGGCATCCCCCAGGTGCCCCACTTCACAGCGGACTACACCCAGTGCCTCGTCTGCCATGCCGAGGGCATCGGCGGCGCCCCGGCCGTGCCGGCCAGCCACGCCAGCTATACCGATAGTCTTTGCACCACCTGCCACCAGCCGGCCGCTACCCAGGTGGCCCTCAGCTATCCGGCCATCCCGCACGACCTTTCCGGCAGGGACAACTGCCTCGCGTGCCACCAGACGGGTATCGCCGGCGCCCCGGTCGTACCTTCCGATCATACCGGACGCACCAACGATACCTGCACGGTCTGCCACAAGGCGGGCGATGATTAGCCTGAAAGCAGGCACAACCGCGCTGAATGTGATACTATTATAGAGGCAGGGTGGCCCGCCCGCTGAAGACCACGAGGGGGTAGTGTGAATTGTTCAGGAAGAAACGGTTCCTCATCGGAGGGATCATAATATTGATTGCCGTGGTGGTACTGGCCATCCAGGGCTTCCGGCAATCGGCATCGTACTACTATACCGTCAACGAGACACTGGCCCAGGGCACGCAGGTGTACGGAAAGAGCCTGCGGGTCAACGGTACCGTTACCGGCAACATCACCAATGACATTTCCTCGCTGACGCTCGAGTTCGCCATCGCGGAAGGAGGCAACTCCATTCCGGTCGTCTACAAGGGCACCACACCTGACAACTTCGGCCCGGATACGGATGTCGTGGTTGGAGGGACGATCGATGACTCCGGCGTGCTGCACGCCGACAGCATCACCACCAAATGTCCTTCGAAGTACGTGGCGTCTAACTAACATCCTTTCCGGGGAATAACTATGGCAAATTTCGGCTTCGCGTTCCTGCTGCTGGGCCTTGCGGCAGCGGTCGTATCGGCGATGGCGTACTTCATCGGCGCCAGGACGGACAACGAATCCATGGTCACGGTCGGACGGCGGGCGGTGTATGCCGCCGCCGGCTTCGTGACCGCGGCCGTCGTCATCCTCCTCGTCGCATTGCTGACCCATGACTACTCGTTCGCGTACGTCGTGGACGAGAGCAGCAATAGCACCCGGCTCGTTTACCTTGTCAGCGCGCTCTGGGCCGGCAACCAGGGATCGCTGCTGTTCTGGTCCTGGGTGAGCGCCATCGCCGTCGCCATCGTCGTGGCGCGGCGCCGCCGCACCAACCGCGATCTCGTGCCCTACGCCGCCGTCGTGATGACAGTAACGCTGGCCTTCTTCCTCCTCCTCAACATCTCGGTGGCCAACCCGTTCACAACCTCCGCCGTGCCTCCCGCCGATGGCTACGGCCTCAATCCGCTGCTTGAGAACCCGGGCATGGTCATCCACCCCCCGCTGCTGCTGGCCGGGTATGTCCTGTTCATGGTGCCGTTCGCCTTCGCCATCGCCGCGCTCGTCAAGCGCAAGCTCGACAACGGGTGGCTCGACGCCGCCCGCAACTGGGCGGTGGTGGCCTGGCTTTTCCTCGGCCTGGGGAACCTCATCGGCGCCTGGTGGGCCTACTACGATCTCAACTTCGGCGGCTACTGGGCCTGGGACCCGGTGGAAAACGCCAGCCTCATGCCCTGGCTCATCGCCACGGCCTTCCTGCACTCCGTCATCATGCAGCGCCGCAAGGGCATGTTCAAGATGTGGACCATGGCGCTCATCGTCACCACGTTCTTCCTCATCATCTTCGGGACGTTCCTGAGCCGGAGCAACTTCCTCTCCTCGGTGCACGCCTACGGCATCTCGGCGCTGAACTCCTATTTCCTGGTGTTCATCGTTATACTGGTCGTCGGTTCGCTCTACCTGCTCATCACCCGGCGCCGCGAGCTCCGCAGCGAGGGTGAGGTCGAGCATCTCATCTCCCGCGAGGGCACCTTCCTCCTTACCAACCTGCTGCTCATCATCTCGACCGTCGTTATCTTCTTCGGCACCCTGTACCCGAGCCTGACCGACGCCTTCACCGGCAAAAAAGTCGAGGTCGGCACGTCGTTTTTCACCAACGTCGCCGGCCCGCTGTTCCTGGCCATCGTCCTGGTTATCGGGCTTTGCACGCTGATAAGCTGGCGCTCCATGGCGCTCCGCAAGTGGCTCCTCAAGCTGCGCTGGCCGGCCGCCGTGGCCGCCGTGCTGACCGTGGTCATGGGGTTTGCCTGGGGATTTAACTGGTTTTCCATCATCGGGGAGTTCGTGGCCGCCCTGGTGCTGGGGGCGACGGTGGCCCAATGGCTGTTCGAGAGCCACGACATCAGCCGCGCCACCGACCGGCCACTCACCGCCGGCCTGACGCGGAGCGTCGGCCATAACAAGCGGCGCTACGGCGCGTTCATCGTCCATTTCGCCATCGCCATTATCGCCATAGGCGTCGTCGGTTCTTCGATGTTCGACGTCCAGACGCAGGTGACCCTCTCTCCCGGAGGGACCACCACCTGGCAGGGGTATACCTTTACCTACGGCCATATCACCTCCAAACAGGACCGCGACCGGTTCATCTACCAGGCCGACATAACCATCTCCCGGAACGGCAAGACCGTCGCCACCATGACGCCCCAGGAGGTGCAGGTCAACAACCAGCTGGTCGACAAGGTCGCCATCCGCAGCACTCTCGCGAAGGACTTCTACATCGTGCTCGGCAGCTTCGACAATACCGGTGCCGCGACGTTCACCTTCAAGATAAACCCGGCCATGATATGGATATGGATCGGCGGCGTCATTTTCCTCGCCGGCGGCGTGCTGGCGCTCTGGCCGAGCGCCGCGGCGGCGCGGGTCCCGGTCCCTTCGAGCGCCCGAGAGGCGCGTGTGGCCGGAGCAGGCGCTGACCTCGATGACGAAATAGAAAAACGGGTCGCCGCACGGCGCGCCCGGCGAGGCACGGGCGGTGACCTCGATGAAGAAATAGAAAAACAGGTAGCCGCGCGGCGCTCCCATCGCGGCCGGTTCTGTCCCCAGTGCGGCAGTCCGACCGGGGCAACGGACCGTTTCTGCGCCGAGTGCGGCACGAACCTCAGGAGTTCCCAGTGATACGTCGCAGTTTACCCATTACTGTCATCATCGTGCTGGCAGCTTTGCTGCTGGCCGTTCTCCCCGTGTCCGCGGCTGCGCCCCAGGGCACCATCCAGGGCACCATCGCCAACGGGACGACCGGCGCCCTGCCGGACCAGCCCCTGCTGGCCACCCTCAACGCCTATCTCAACGGTGACCTCACCAACACCCAGAACGTCCAGGCCGCCGCCGACGGCACCTTTGCCTTCACCGGACTCGATACCGGCACCGACTACACCTACCAGGTCCAGGTGAAGTATAACGACGTGACCTTCACCGGCGACCCGCTCACCTTCTCCGCGAACGAGACCTCGCTGAATACCACGGTCGACATCTACGAGACCACCAGCGACCTCTCGGTCCTGGACGTCAGCATGGCGCACATCGTCGTCTACACCACCGGCAGTGACCTCACCGTCACCGAGGTCTACTACCTGAGCAACTCCTCGGACCGGGCGTATAACGGCCCGTTGACCTTCGCCCTGCCGCAGGACGCCACCCCGTCCGATATGGCGGCCAGCCTTACCTGGACGACCCTCGGCGACCAGGGCGTGATCGAGGACACGGTGCCCATCGCACCGGGCCAGCGGCAGATCAACTTCACCTACAGCCTGCCCGCCGCCACCACATATACCCTGAGCCGGACCGTACCGCTGCCGATCGACCAGCTGAATTTCCTGGTGGAAAGCGGCTCGTTCAGCGTGTCCAGTCCGGAACTCACTCCCGGCGATACGCTCGATATGAGCGGCACCTCGTTCGACGATTACACCGGCACCACGCTCCAGGCCGGCACCCCCCTCGATATCGTCCTGACCCAAGGAAGCGCCGCCTCCACCGGCAACCGCGTCGGCGTGTGGCTGGGCGTCATCGGCGTCATCATCGTCGTGCTGGGCGGGATCTTTTTCTTCCGCTCGCGCGGCAACCGGGCCGAACCCGCGTACGCGGGGCCGGCGCAAGGTAACGATTCCAGCCGCTGGGACGAGCTGCTCGACGAGCTGGCCGCCCTCGACGACCGACGTGACGCCGGCACCATCACCGAGGAAGAGTACCGCATCGCGCGCGACCGAGCCAAGGCCGAGCTCAAGGAAATCATGGGCCGCGAGGACGGCGGGGGCGGTGAGTGAGCCCATGGGGGAAACGGCCAGCCCGGTCCCGGTGATACAGGTCGAGGACATCAGGAAGACCTACGGCCACCACGCCGCCCTGAAAAAGGTGACCTTCCGCGCCGAGGCCGGTGAGTCCATCGTCATCTTCGGGCCGAACGGGGCCGGCAAGACCACCCTCATCAAGATCATCGCCACCATCATCCGCCCCACGGCCGGCAAGGTGCTCGTCAACGGCCTTGACCCGGAGACCGACGCCGAGGCCATCCGCCGGCGCATCGGCGTCATTACCCACCAGACCTTCCTCTACGGCAACCTGACCGCCTACGAGAACCTCGTTTTCTACGCCCGCCTCTACGACGTAGCGGACGCCGAGACAAGGATCCGGGAGATGTCGGAGGTGGTGGGGCTCTCGACCCGGCTGGAGGACCGCGTGGCCACCTTCTCGCGGGGCATGCAGCAGCGGCTCTCCATCGCCCGGGCGCTCCTCCACCGGCCCACCATACTGCTGCTCGACGAGCCGGAAACGGGCCTCGACCAGCAGGCCATCACCATCCTCCGCGAGGCGATGAAGCTGGAGGCCGGCGTCCGCCGCACCATCCTCATGACGACCCACAACATGGAGCGCGGCCTGGAGATGAGCGACCGCCTGCTCATTTTAACCCGGGGCACCATCTGTCATGACTGCTCCACCGCGGAGCTGGACGTACCCGCCCTCCGCGAGATCTACGAGACCCACACGGGGGTGAGCGCGTGAGCACGCTCGGCAAGGCGCTCGCCATTACCCGCAAGGACATCCTCTCTGAGGCGCGTTCGAAAGAGATCGTGTTCTCGGCGCTCATCTTCGCCATCCTCGTCATCATCATCTTCAACTTTGCCTTCGGGGCGGACCAGACGTCCATGACGCTGGTGGCACCGGGCATCCTCTGGGTGACCTTCACCTTCGCCGGGGTGCTGAGCCTCAACCGGTCCTTCGTGGCGGAGAAAGAGGAGAACTGCCTGGAGGGCCTCATGATAGCCCCCA
>CAZOMF010000006.1:14189-25151 GCA_964580635.1 uncultured Dehalococcoidaceae bacterium | reverse complement strand
GCCAACTGGTACCTGCCGAAGTGGCTGAGCTGGCTGCCGGACATCAGCCTCGGCGAACATACCCCGGCCGCTCCGAAGGTCAGGGTACGCCGGCAGGCCGAGAGCATCCCGGCGGGCCTCCAGGCCATCCCGCTCCCCGTCGACGAGGACTGAACGTAACCGATACCGGGCCGGCTCCCTCCGCGGGGGCCGGCCCTCCGGTCTGTAACGAAATATCGATAACGAATGAGACACAACAGGAGGCTACCATGAACATCGAATACTTCCACGCATCGAAGTTCGGCAACGGGGCCCGGGTCGCCGCGGAGTTCCGGCGGCAGATGGAGGAACGGGAAGTTACCGTCAACGTCCGCCACGTCAAGCGGGTCGACCCCCGCGCCGTGCCACCCTCCGACCTCTACGTCTTCAGCTCGCCGGGACGCTTCGGCGGGCCCATCGGCGACATGCGCCGGTTCCTGAAGAAGGCCGACCTCCCGGCCGGCGCCCGCTACGCCTTGCTCGCCACGGAGTTCCAGGCCAATGCCGCCAAACGGGCCGCCGTGGACGCCGGCGAGGACAAGGGCCAGCGCGTCATCCCGGTGATGACGGAGCTGCTCTGGAACAAGGGCCTGGTGAAGGTCGCCGAGACGAGGGTCTTCGTCACCAGGTTCACCGGGCCCCTGGAAGAAGGGTGGGAGGCTAAGGTGGCCGATTTTGCCTCGGTGATTCTGGCGAGTGCCCGGACCGTTCCGGTCACTGTGTCTGTATAGCAGATGCCGCTGGTGTCCGGCGTATCACCGGGCCGTCTCTCACGAGACGGCCCGGTGTCGTTGTTCCGCCCCTCTTTTCCGCGTCACTGCACGAGGCGGTGCTTGAGGGCGTAGGCGACCGCCTCCGTCCGCGTGGCGACCTCCAGCTTGGTCAGGATGTTGCTGACGTGGAACTTGACCGTCGACTGGCTCACCACCAGCTCGTCCGCAATATCTCCGTTGGACTTCCCGTCCACCATCAGCGCCAGTATCTCCCGCTCCCGCTCCGTCAAATCGGATTCCGGCGAGGCCGGCTCGTTGACCTTCTGGATGAGGACCTGGGTAGCCTCCGGCGAGAGCGACGGCTGGCCCTCCATGGCGTGCTCGATGGCGGCGATAAGCTCGTCGGCGGTGACGTTTTTCAGCAGATAGCCTATCGCCCCCGCTTTCAGGACGCCTTCCACGTACTCTTTCTCCTTGTAGCTCGTCAGGGCGATGACCCGGACGTGCGGCCATCGCTCGTGGATGAGGCCGGTCGCGGTGACGCCGTCCATCTTCGGCATGAGCAGGTCCATCAGGACGACGTCCGGCCGGACCCGCTCGCAGAGGCCGACGGCCTCCTCGCCGTTGGCGGCCTCGCCCACCATCTCGATGGTATCGCAGGTCTCCAGCACCGCCCCGAGCCCGCTCCGCACCACCGTATGGTCGTCAACTAAAATCACCCGTATCTGGTCCGTTCCGGTCATCGCGCTACCTCCCGTTCGCCTTCTTCCAGGCGACGCTGATTTTCGTTCCCTTCCCCGCTTCGCTGGCAATGGTAAGTCTGGCGCCGATCTCCTCGGAGCGCTCCCGCATGATGCGCAGGCCGAGGCTGTCTGCCGCCGTGTCTTTGATATTGAAGCCGTCCCCGTCGTCGCTGATGGTGAGGATGAGGCGGTCCGGCTCGCACCCCAGGTCGACCGTCACGTGGTCGGCCGCCGCGTGCTTGGCCACGTTGTTGAGCGCCTCCTGGGCGATGCGGTAGAGGGCTATCTTCACGTCGGCGCTGAAATCGCACTCCCCGGTCACCGTCACCGTCACCGGCGCGCCCGTCCGCCCGCCGATGGACTCCCCGAGCTGTGTCAGCAGGTGCGGCAGCTCCGCCTCGACGAGGGCCGCCGGCCGCAGTTCGAGGAGCAGCGTCCGCATCTCCGCCAGGGCGCCGCGGGTAAGCTGGCGTACCTCTTCGAGGCGCCGTTTGCCCGCCTCCGGGTCGCGCGCCCAGACCTTGGGCAGCACCTCGGCGATGAGGCTCGCCGAGAACAGGGTCTGGCTGACCGCATCGTGGAGGTCCCGCGCCAGGCGGTTGCGCTCCTCGGCGGCCACCGTGGCGAGCCGCCCTTCCATGCTGTCGAGCCGCTCCACCATGCGGTCGAAGGACTGGCTCAGCTGGCCGACCTCGTCCGTCCGCTCTTCGAGCGATGTCTTGACGAGCCGGCCGGTGCGCTCGATCTCCCGCGTCGTGCTCGTCAGCTCCACGATCGGCCGGGTGAAGCCACGCGCCAGCCAGAGTATGCCCGCCGTCCCCACCAGCGCCAGCGCCAGCCAGACGCCGCCGATGATAAAGGTCGTCCGGGCGAGCGGCGCGTTCGCCTCGGCGACGCTCTGCTGCACCACGATGCCCCAGCCGGTCGGCCCGCCCACCGGGCTGTAGGCGGCGTAGAGCTCGCCGGTCGGGGCGTGGTACTTCACGAACCCCTCGTAGCCCTGGGCCGCCGCTTCCAGCTCCGGCGCCACCGCCGTCCCGAGCGAGACGGGGTCGGGATGGGCGATGATTATTCCGGCTTCGGACACGGCGTAGGTAAAACCGGACTCGCCCACGCGGTCCCGCAGGATATGCTGCCACAGCTCGTCGAGCTCCACCTCCAGCACGAGCACCCGCGAATAGCTCGGGAAAATGACCGAGGTGGCGATGGTGATGACCGGCGCGCGGTCGATGCCCATGAAGCTCACCTCGGAGAGCGTGACCCCGGTGCCGCTCGCCTGTTGCGTCACCACGAGCTTCGTCACCTCGTCCGGCACGTCCATCGTCGCCGCCGTGCCGCTCTGGCTCAGCGTGACCGGGAAGGCGTACTGGGAGGCGTCCAGGTAGAGCATGAGCTGGCCGCGGTTGTCGAAGTAGTAGATGCCGCGGTACCGGTCCGGCGAGGCAAGCTCGAAGGCGTACATCGCCGCGGACTGCCCGGCCGGGCTCGGATCGAGGGTCTGCAGGTAGTGGGTGAAGCTCCGTATGCCGGTCAGGATGCCGCTGATCTGGGAGTTGACGTCCCGGGCCGTCACCGAGGCCGTCTGTATGTTCCGGGTCCGGATATTGCCCAGGATGGCGTTCTGGCCGGTCAGGAACATCGTCAGGCCGAGCGCCGTCATCGAGAGCAGCCAGAAACAGGTGGTCCAGAAGACCAGCTTGCGGCGGGTGCTCCGCCGGAACCAGTCGATAACGCGGGGATAGCGGCGCGGCGCGGTCATGGGGTGGCGGTCTGCTCGTCCTGGATGATGATCTTGCCGTCGATGATCTGCCGCTGCAGCGTGTCGAGCCGGTCGAGCATCGCCGGCGTGACGATGGACGTATCGAACGGCCCGAGTTGGAGGCCGTTCTCTTTCAGCCCCAGCGAGCGCACCCCCGCCTCGAAGCTCCCCCGGTAGAGCTCGTCGATGACTATCAACACCGCCGTGTCCACTCGCTTCGGCCGGTTGCCGACCACGTTGCCCGGCGCCAGGTCGCGCTGGTCGCCGCTCGTGCCGGTCTCCAGCTTGCCGGCCTCTTTGGCGGCCTCGATGATGCCGAGCCCCGTCCGGCTGGCCGCGTTATGGATGACGTCCACGCCGGACGCATACATGGCCGTGGCGTCCCGGAGGCCGATGTCGGGGTCGGAGAAGGTGCCGGCGAACGCGGAAACCACGCTGACGCTGCTGTCCTGGTAGGTGACCCCCTGGGTGAACCCGGCCATGATGCGCCGGATGGAGGGTATGTCCGTCCCGCCAATGACCCCGACCTGCTTCGTCGTGGTCAGCATGGCCGCCAGCACGCCCATCAGGAAATCGCCCTCCTGCTCCCGATAGACGATGGAGGCGATGTTGTCCCGCCGGACCTCGAAGTCGACGGCGGCGAATTTGACCTCGGGGAACTCGCCCGCCACCGTCATGATGGCGTCGGCGTACTCGTAGCCGATGCAGATGATGAGGTCGTAGCCGCTGCTGGCCAGGAAGCGCATGGACTCGAGGTTGGCCTCCGGGCTGGCGTAGTTGATCGTCTCGAAGCGGATGTTGTACTTCTGCTGGGCCTCGATGAGCCCGGCGTAGGCGGAATCGTTGAAGGAACGGTCCCCGAGGCCGCCGCTGCCGAGCATCATGCCCACGTTCATCACCCGCTGCGGGGCCGCCGTGCCGCCGCAGCCGGCCGCGGCAAGCATCAGGCCCGCCAGCCCGATGAGAATGAGACCACGGACAAGGTGAAACTTTCTGTGAGCCTTCCCCGATTCCATACCTTACCGCCTTTTCCATACTGGCCATCCGGCCAGGTAAAAACCCGTTTAGCGGCCAGCCGCAATCCCTCAATCCGGTCGGCGCATCGCCGGCCCGGTTTCCCTATACTGAAAGAAACAAAACCTGGAGAAGCGGAGGTCCAGTATGTGGTCCGTAGCTGACCCCCGATGCCTCATCTCGGGACACATTGTAGCAGATTTTACCCATAAAGGAATACCCTACCGGATGTGCCATCGCTGCGGGAAGGTCGAGCGTACCGGCGAAGCCCTGGAACCCGTTCCCGCCCGCCGCTTCCCGGAGGATGCCGGTGCCGTCAGGGTAACCGCCGTTTCTCGGTAACCCGCCGGATTATAGGAAAGAAGGCAGCAAACATGAAAACCGACAATGACATCAGGTATCAGGAGACCGTCTTCTCACGGTGGCTTTCCGTGATACCCGGCGTGCTCGGGCTGGCTATCGCCGGGTTCGGTGCCTGGGCGCTCGCGTCCGGCAGTGTCGTGTGGGCTTCCGCCGGCTGGACCATGCTCGGCACCGGGCTGTTCGCGACCCTTGTCGCCGCCAGCCTGACCGTGCTCCGCATTACCGTGACCACCAGCAGCGTCAAGGTGCGCTACGGAGTGTTTTTCTATGCAGCTCCGCTGGGTGATATCGAGCGCGCCTACATCGACCGCGCCTCCGGCGTTAGCTACGGAGGATTCGGGGTCCGCTTCGCTACCGTGGATAACCACCGGCGCGTGGCCTATACCGTGCTGGATGCCCCGCGCATCGTGCTGCGGCTGAACCGTCCCAAGAACCGGGAGTTCGTCTTCTCCACACGCGACTCGCAGACCCTCATGCAGACCTTACAGGAACTCGGTGTAACTACCGCCTGATACCGCTTCCCGTTAGGGACGAAGGGAGATGAACCGAGATGAAATCGCTCCGCCCGCTGCTGCTGACCCTCGTCCTGGCAACCGCCACCCTCCTGACAGCCTGCTCTGCGGACGATACGCCTGCCCCGGTGCCTCCATACCAGCCCGGCCAGGTTGCACAGCTCATCGAGCTCGCGCTCGCTGACTTCGACGCCAACCCACACATCACCCGCGAGGTCGAGCTCGTCCGGCCTGGCTCGCTTATCGTGAGCCTGGAAACCGGTACTTCCCCGGGAATGGCCTGGGCCGACCCGGCGGAGATCTCCTCGCCCGTCATCGCCGAAGTTTCCCATGCCCTGACGACCCCGGTGACGGGGACCGTCGCTGCCGCGGCGGGACCGGTGAGGGACGTCTGGGTGTTCGATTCGGTCGAGTCCGGCAACGGCCTGGTCCGGTTCGTCTACGGTCCGCCCGGTCCGGACGGCGGGGCCCGCTGGACCCTGACCGTCTACATCACCGTGAAATGACCACCGCCGGTTCGGGATGTGGGAAAGACCTGCGGCGGTAAAATTTTCCCTCAAAGGGAACAAAAATTCCCCTCCGTGAGGAGTAAAATAGGATAGCCGCTCACTGGAGGCATCATATGGATTCGATCATCATCGAGGACCTCAGAAAGACCTACGGTGACCACACCGTGCTGGACGGCGTGAACCTGGCCGTGGCGGAGGGGGAGTTCTACGCCCTCATGGGCCCGAATGGCTCCGGCAAAAGTACTCTTTCGGCTATCGTTGCCTCGGTCACGAACGGTGACGGCGGCACGGTAAGGGTCTGCGGACGGACGCCCGCTCAAGCCCGGGACATGATAGCCTACATCCCGCAGGAGAACTTCGCTGTACCGCAGCTTTCCGGGAGGGAAAACCTGCTCTTTTTCGCCAGCCTCCTCGGCATCGGCGGCCGCCGGGCGCGGGAGCTGGTGGACCGGATGCTTGAGGCCGTCGGGCTTACCGGCGAGGCCGACCGGCTGTTCGGCCGGTATTCCGGCGGCATGAAGAAACGGCTCGAGCTCGCCACGACGCTGTTTCCGGGCGTCCGCGTCCTCATCCTCGACGAGCCGACCACAGGACTGGACCCGATCGCCCGCCGGGACTTCTTCAACCTGCTCGCCGCCGTCAAGCACGACCGCGCCAGCGTCTTCCTCATCACCCACCTCGGCACCGACGCCGACGCCGCCTCGCGGGTCGGTCTCATCCACCATGGTCGCATTATTGCCGAAGGCACCCCCGCCGCGCTGCGCGAGCGGCATGCCCCCGAAGATGTCATTACCATCGAAACCGCCGCGCAGGATAGCACGGCCGGTAGTGTCCTCGCCCCTTTCAATGAAGGCCGGAAGGTCACCCGCCTGCCGAATGGCTACCGCCTCTTCGTCCGCGACGGCGCTCGCGTGCTGCCGGAGGCCGTCAGGGCGCTCGGCGAGGCCGGTGTTACCGTGACCCGGACCGAAGTCGCCCGGTCAACGCTGGAGGATGTCTTTTTCAAGCTGACCGAACAGCCGATGGAGGTGTCCCTTCAATGAGACAGGTAGTGGGCAGTTTCCGCAAGACGATCACGTGCTTTATGAGGATCCGGGCCGTCAGCTTCTTCACGGTACTCATGCCGGTGTTCCTGCTCCTCATCACCGGCGTCTCGCTGAGCGCGAGCGTATCCGCCGAGGACATGCCGCTCGCCAAGGGCGCCCTCACCGTTTCCATGGTCGCCTTTTCCCTGATGCTGGCCGGTATCCTCAACCTGGCCGGCTCTATCACGCGTGACCGCGAGACCGGCCTGTTGACCAAGCTCCGCTCTATGCCGGTGCGTCCCTGGCACGATTTCATCGGCCGCATCATGGCCGTCGGTCTGCTGGCGCTCGCGGCGACGGTGCTGATCGTCGCCGTCGGCGTCGCCTACGGGGCGCGTTTCAGCGGCGGCGCGGGCGCGGATATCGAGGCGGTCGGCTTTCTCCTGCTGGCCGTGTGCGCCGCGGCCGGTATCGGGCTCATCATCGGGTCCTACTCCCGGCTCGTCCTGGCCACGTTCTTCACCGGGCTGGCGGTAACCCTCGTCACCGCCTTCATCTCGGGTATCTTCATCCCCTACGAGTCCCTGCCTGCCGCTTTGCAAACATTCGCCCGCCTGTACCCGATATCATCCGCGGCGGCTTCCTCCGTCTACCTCACCCTCGGTGAGAAAGCCGCCGGTTACGACCCGGTGGTGACCGGGCAGGTGCTCTCGACGGTGCTGATCGCGCTCGGTTTCCTGGCCGCCGGAGTGATCATCTATTCCCGAAGGGCCTGGAAACGGGACTGACGGGTCTCCTCGGCGCTTGGGTTTTGCCTTCCTCTTTCCGTCTCGCTCAAGTAAGAGATTAGGTGAGAGAAAGTAGGAAAATGGTGAGAATTACAGATACTTTTAGAAAAAGAGAGGGGACCTTTTTCAGGTTCCCCTTTTTGCGGCCCGGGAGATAATCGGACTGCTCGATCAGGCCGGACGAGTCCTCAGTTCAGGCTATACCCGATATTTCTTTCCGCCGATCCCTCGGCCGGCAGGCGGGACGATAGTCTTCGGAGGTCCTCGGAGAGGACCAGCGCCGCTCCGCATTTCTCGCAGGTACGGTATTCCGGTTGACGCAGCGCCTGTCCGTAATACGCTCGACCGCAATTCGGGCACTCCCCCTTTATCATATACCTTCCTCCTGCATGGCCAACCGGTGAATATGAAAACTGAAAAAAGAACACTGGCACTAATCTACTCAATCATACGGGAAATAGTTATAACATGCGACGGGAAAATATTAAATATTCCTGTCATTACCGGTCGGCCGGCGGTGTCCCGCAGGAATTGGTGAATCGTCCGTGAACGCCGTGTATAATGAGAGAAAACAGCAAGGAGAGGGCCCGTCACATGACTGAGAATCTCAAGGGAAAAGTAGCCGTTGTTACCGGTTCCGGGCAGGGTATCGGCCGGGCCATTGCCATCGGCCTGGCGCGGGAAGGCGCGAAAGTGGTCACCAACAACCGCAAACCCGGTTCCACCGGTTTCGCCATTATGAACGATTCCCTCGTACAGAACCTGGACGCCGCCCGGCAGGAACAGCTCAGGAAAGAGGCCGCCGCCGCGTCCGGCGATGCCGAAACGACGGCGACGGCCATCCGTGAACTCGGCGGCGAAGCTACCGCTTTCTTCGGCGATATCGCGGACTTCGCGACCGCCGGCAGGCTCGTCCAGACCGTCGTGGACAGTTACGGCCGGATCGACATACTGGTGAATGTGGCCGGTACCTTCGCCTTCAGCCCGGTCTGGGAAATGAGCGAGGAGACCTGGGACAGGGTCTGCGCGGTCAAGCCCAAGGGCTACTTCAACTGCATCCGGCACGCCCTGCCCTTCATGATAAAGCAGCAGTTCGGGCGTATCGTCAACTGCACCTCCGGGGCCTTCAAGGGAGGCGGTCTCCGCCAGGCCAACTACTCCGCCGCCAACGCCGGCGTGCTGGGGCTGACCTATGCCGTCGCCCAGGAGGTCTACCAGTACGGCATCACCTGCAACGCCTTCGCCCCGGACGCCCGGACGCGCGCTTCTTTCGAGTTGATGGCTTTCGAACAGGCCAACTCGCAGGACGAGGGACCGTGGGTGTACGAGAACTTCAAGCTGCCCCTCGGCAACAGCCCCAGCCCGGACGACCTGGCCCCCTTCATCTGTTACCTCGCCACCGATGACGCCGCCGGTATCAGCGGCTCGGTCTTTTTCGTGGGCGGCCAGGGCGTCAATCTCTATTCCGAGATGGAGATCGTCAGCTCCCTCACCAAGTACGGCGGGCGCTGGACGGTCGACGAGCTGAAACAGCAGGTGCCGTCCGGCTTGATGCGCCGCTACCAGAGCTCCACCATCCGGATGAACGACCTGTTCAACAAATAGGCCCGTCCGGCGGGAATTCTATTTCTGTTTTCTGTCGTAGTACTTCAGGATGTCGAACCCGTGCAGCGGCCGGGCGAAGGCCCCCATCTGCGTCAGGTGCACGTCGATGGGCTGGCCCGCGTTGTCCCCCACCCCGAAGAAGAAGCCCCCGTCGTGCATGAGCCACGGGTTCAGTATGAACGTGCCCTGGTTCCCGTTGCAGTCGTCCTCCACCCAGCTCATCAGGTAGGCGTCCTCGCGCAGCTTCACGTAGAGGCACTGCGAGCTCCACATCCAGCCGCCGGCGTTGCGGTCCATCATGATCGTCCACGAGTAGGAGTTGGGCGAGCTGTACACGTGGATGGACTGCATGACATCGCTGTAGGTCCAGGAATAGGCGTGCCCGACGAGCTCCGTGGTGAAGCCGTGCCGGTCGTTGGCGGGCGGCACCGGGCCGCCGTCCATCTCCAGGGTGCCGAAGATAGCGCGGTGCCCCACCTCCCAGGCCTTGCGTCCGTTGCCGAGCTGCGCGTCCACGCAGGTGGTGAGGCCGTTGGAGAAATCGACCGCCTGCGTCAGGCACCGCAGCGGGGCGCTGCCGGTGCAAACATGGCAGAACAGGACGATGTCCTTGGCCGCCTCGACGCCCCGGTAGGCTTCCTCGTGCCAGGCGCCTTCGCCCCCTTCGCGCCACTTGAGGTGCGTCTCGTCGACGATGTCGTACTCCCAGGCCGGGCCGTCGTCGTAGCGGAGCGTGAACGTCTTCCCGGCCATGTAGTCGGACACTTCCATGATATTTCGTGAGGACATGATGGAGCTTCCCTCGAAGACCTTGAGGTTGGTCTTGAGGATCTCGTCCACCTCGGCCTGGGACAGGTCGTGGTGCAGGAAGCGGGGACGGTAGGTCGGCCGCGATCCCTTGATGCCCGGGTTGATCCGCTTCTTGTGCTCTTCCGTGTACGGGATTTCCGTCCCGTAATCGGTGAGGGGTTCCAGGTTGGTCGATTGCCCGGTGACCTCGCCGCTGCCCGCGTACACCTGGTAGTCGAGGCGGTCGTTCTTGTCGAACCCGAGCCGCATCCCGATGTGCCGGACCGTGAACAGGTCGATCACCTCCAGCGTCAGCGTGCCGGAAAACTCGTGTTCCACGCGGGAGTAGATGTAGAACTTGTCGTTGATCTTGAGGTAGTCGGACGGTGCGGTGATGGTGATGCCGCCGAGCGGGTCGCTCAGCTCGACGAAGGACGACCAGACGACCGACGGGAAGAAGTAGAGCATCTCCACGCCGTTGTCGTCCTTCCAGTAGGTGCCCTTGCCCTCGACCCGGTTGGTCAGGGCGTGCCGCGCCTCGGGGGCGGGGCCGCCGTTATCCGCGTAGCCGTTCCTGAAATGCCGCCAGACCTCGCGCCGGTCCGGCTCGAAACCGCCGAACCACATCTCGAACGCCGTCGCCAGGCCGGTAGTGGTGTCGTACACCACCCCGTAGCCGCGGAGGGTACCCGGGATGAGGTGCGTGAAGAGGACGATGCCTTCGAGCTCCCTGGCGGCGTACGGCGCCGTGACCGCCGCCGCGCCGCCCTCGGAAAGCGTGAGTTCGCTTTCTGATTTGAAGGCATACTCGAGCGCCGGTCCTTCGTCGAAGACGATTTTCAGGCTCGTGCCGGCGAGGGCCGCGTAGTTGGAGGCGGCGCTCGCCGGGGCCGGCGTCGGCGTCAGCTTCGCCGCGATCTGCTCCTCGGTGAGGGCGGTGTACTTGTTGTAGAAGGTAGACCTGAAGACATCCATGCGTAATTACTCCTGCCGAATGTAGATTCTGTGTCCCGCGGTGCGGGCTGCGCCGTATCCTGCGCTAACTGGTAATGTAGCAAGTATCGGCGCGCGTTTCAACTTTCGCAGGGACCGGTCCGCCTTTGATGCGAGAGGGACGGCTCTGC
>CAZOMF010000006.1:0-14089 GCA_964580635.1 uncultured Dehalococcoidaceae bacterium | reverse complement strand
GGGCAAAGACAGGGGCCGCGGACGGGAGCCTCAATAGATCCTCGCGCCCTCCAGCGTCCTTTCCAGGTCGGTGATGAGCGGGTACCGGTCGACCGGTTCCAAGGGTTTCTGCATCGCCCGCGCCACCGCGCAGACCAGCTCCCAGCAGGTGTATTTGTCGTTTTCCGGCCGCTTGATGATGCGCGCGGCGAACCGGGAGAAGGCCCTCTGTGCGATGGTCCAGAAGTAGCAGCCCATGTCGTACGGCAGCCCGATGTGCTCCTCCGAAAAGGCTTCCAGTTCGTCCGTGTCCAGCTCGTCGAGCCAGCGGTAGATCCTGACCTCTCCCAACGACGCCGCTTCCGGGTAGGTGATCGCCTGCACGCCCCTCTCCCGGAGCGATTCGACGGTGACCACCGCCCCGTCGGGCAGGATGTTCCGGATATAGCCCATGTGCCAGCCCCAGCAGTCCCAGTCATGCTCCATCAGGTGGAGCCCCCAGGCCAGTGCCTTCGAGAGGCGATTGTGCTCGTTTCGCTTGAAAATGATGATGTCCCCCGGTTTCAGCTCGACCGACCGGATTTTCCGTAAGGCGCTGGATAGTTCGTTACGATTGCTCATTTCAAAATATCCTTTCCTTGAATTGCCGGGGGTTCGTATCCGGTATCAGTGTAGTGTGGGCGGCTGAAAGAAAAATCAGGCGTTCAACGAGTATCCCGCCTGTCCGAAGGCATAGTCTTCTCTTGACCACATGGACATCGGGAACAGAGGAAATCGTTGAAAATGAGAGAACGGATGGTATCCGGCACAGTATCGGGGGAAATCAGTGAAGGTCGTTCGCGGCGTACGCCCGCGCGATCGCGGCGGTGACCTGCTCCGGCGGGTCGTTCTTGCTGATGAAGCCGTCGGCGCCGGCCCCGAGGGCGGCCTCCCCCACCAAGGGACGGCTGTCCATCACGATGACGGCGGTATGGGGGCACTCGTCTTTCAGGCCGGCAATGAACCCGGCGCCGGAAAAGTCAGGCAGGTTCCAGTCGAGCAGCAGGACATCGGGACGGACCGTGCTAACCAGGCGCCGGACCTCGTCGGCGGCAGCTGCTTCATCGATGTCACATTCATCGAGCTCGTTTTCAAGCAGCAGGCGGAGCGCCGAGCGGACCCGTGTCTGGGCGTCTGCCAGGAGAATGCGCATGTCCCGAATCCCTTTTCCTTTCCCGTGCCTTCTCCTTTCAGCATACGGCGGAACGCCCGCCGTCGCTTCCGGCGTTCGGGGGATTCTCGGCTGGTGATGGGGGAGTCCGCTAACTGGCCGTCCGGCCAGCCGCCGGCAATCCGCGGGAACGGAACGTCCATTCCCATGCGGAGGGTAAAATGACACGGTTATGTAATGCTTCGCCCGCGCATGTTATGACTATTTCACCATCAGCTTCCTAGAATAGGGCTGTTGCGGGAGCCCCGGGGCAAAGGACGACGAAGTCAGCCCCGGGCGAAAGCAGACTTCGTGGAGGGCAAACTTGAGATTCCCCGCTGCGGGGGGTACGCCAGCGCGCCGGTTCGGGGACGAAGACGGTGGCCGGCTCTTCCCGGTTCATTGACCGGCCCGCACCCGGTACAAAGGAGTTGTAGCATGAAACCCATCGGCCCCCTGATGAGGGAGCACCGGCTTATCGAGCGCATGGTGAAAATCATGGCCGACGAGCTGGCCGCCATGGAAAAGAGCGGCCGGGCGGATACCCGGTTCATCGCCGCCGCCGTCGATTTCGTCCGCACCTACGCGGACCGGACCCACCACGGCAAGGAAGAGGACATCCTGTTCCGCGACCTGGCTGGCAAACCCCTCTCCGCCGGGCACCGCGACATCATGCGGCAGCTTGTCGAGGAGCATGCATTGGCCCGGAAGCTCACCGGCAACATCGCCGACGCCAGGGTACGCTACGACGGCGGCGATACGGCGGCTCTCGCGGATATCGTGGAGAACCTTCGGCAACTGGTCGCGTTCTACCCGCAACACATCGAGAAGGAAGACAAGCACTTCTTCTTCCCCTGCCTGGAGTATTTCACGGCAGCGGAACAGGACGCCATGCTGGCGGAGTTCTGGGAGTTCGACCGGAAGCTGATCCACGAGAAATACGAAAAGCTGGTCACGGACATCGAAACCGCCCACAACGAACCGCGTTCACACTGATATGAAGTACAGCGTTATCATCCCCGCTCTGAATGAAGCGGACGGCATCGCGGACGGCATCCAGTCCGTCCGGGACCTGCGTCCGGAGACGGAGATCATCGTGGCGGACGGCTACAGCGCCGACGGCACCATTTATGTCGCGGCCGGCAGCGGCGCCCGGACCTGCCTCTCCGAGCCCGGACGGGGGCGGCAGTGCAACGCCGGCGCCGCTATCGCCCGGGGCGACGTCCTCATCTTCCTCCACGCCGATACCCGGCTGCCCCGCCAGGCGTTTTCCCTGCTCGATGCCGCCTTCGAGGACCCGGAAACGAAGTTCGGCGTCTTCAGGCTCTCGTTCGATGTCCGTCACTGGTTCCTCGATGTGCTTCCGCATCTCATTCGACCCGATCTGCCCTTCCTCCGCTTCGGCGACCAGTGTTTCGTCGTGCGCCGCAGCTTCTTCGAGTCCCTCGGCGGCTTCCCGGAAAACTCGCTCTACGAAGACGCCGCGCTGGCCCGGCGGGCCGCGCGCCGGACCCGTATTCGGGTGTTCCCCGCTTCGGTAACGACTTCCGCCCGCCGCTTTGTCCGCAACGGGCCCGTCCGGCAGTTCTTCCATGACGGCGTGTCCCTGCTCCGCTACCTGACCGGCGCCGACCCTGAGAAACTGGCCGGGAGCTATCGCGGCGTCCGCGGGAGAGTATCGACCGCCCTCATCGCCATGGCCCGACGGCCGGAGCCGGGCCGGGTGAAAACGCGCCTGGCTCGCACCATGGGGCCGGACACGGCGGCCCGCGTGTACCGTATCTGCGCCGAGGCGACGTTCCGGGCGATGAAGGGAGTTCCCGGCGCCGTCGACCGCTACCTCTTTCTGGCGGGTGACGACCACGGCGGTCCGGCCCGGCCGCGGTACCGGCTCTCGCCGCATTTCTACTACGCGGCCCAGCGGGGAAACGACCTCGGCGAGCGCCTCGCACATGCCTTCCGCACCGTCTTCGGTCACGGCGCGGCCCGGGCCGTGGCCCTGGCCACCGACGTGCCGGACCTCTCGTCCGGCATCATCGAGCAGGCCGCGGCCCTATTGGCCGCGCACGATGTCGTCCTCGGTCCCTGCCCGGACGGGGGCTACTACCTCATCGGCATGAACCGTCTGTATGAAGAGCTGTTGACAGGTATAGAGTGGGGCACGGACCGGGTCCTGGACCAGACGCGGGCCGCCGCGGCGCGCCGGGGACTGACCGTCGGCCTGCTTCCGGAGCTGATGGACCTCGACACGCAGGCCGAGCTGACCCGCTGGATGGCGACCGCGGACAGCCGGCATCCCCTCAATCGCTTCCTGCGCCACAGCCTGCCGGTGGTGAAATGAACCGCGATGCCTCCGGCGGGACCGTTGCTCGCTTCGACCGCCGCATTGCCTCCCTGCTGGGGGAGCACCGGCTGTCCCCGCGCCCGCAGGTGGTCGATACCCTGTGGATGAACATCACCCGCCGCTGCAATCAGGCGTGCTCTCATTGCCACGTATCGGGCTCTCCTTCGAGGACCGGGGAGATGGATAGGGCCGCCATGGACGCCTGCCTGGCCTTCCTGGCCCGCCACGAAGCGTGTGCCACGCTGGATATCACCGGCGGCGCCCCGGAGCTCCACCCGGACTTCGAGTACCTGGTCGCTCGGGCCCGGGCGGTCGGGAAACGGGTCGTGGTGCGGACCAACCTCACCGCCCTGCTGGGTGGCGGACCGGACGGCCGCGGCCCTCGTTATTTGCCGGGTTTCCTGGCCGCCAACCGCGTCGAGCTTATCGCCTCTCTCCCCCACTACGAAGCCGCTGTAACCGACCGCGTCCGGGGAGACGGCGTCCACGCGGCCAGCCTGAAAGCGCTCGGACTGCTCAACCGGCAGGGCTACGGTCACGGCAGGCTGGTGCTCAACCTCATGCATAACGCCGAAAGTCCGCTGTGCCCCGCCGACCGCCAGGCCCTCGAGGATGCCTACCGCCGCGAGCTGTCCCGGCTCGGGCTTCGCTTCGACAGCCTCTATACCGTGACCAACGTTCCCATCGCCCGCTACCGCCGGCAGCTGGAAGAAAAACAGACCTGCGTTTCCTACCTGGAAAACCTGGCCTCCCGTTTCAGCCCCGATTCGGTCGAGGTACTTGCCTGCCGTTCCTTGGTGAGCGTCGGCCCGGACGGCACCCTCTACGACTGCGATTTCAACCAGGCCGCCAATTTGCCCATTATGGCGGGAAGCGCGCCGCTCACCATCTTTACCGCGGACCTGGACGGCCTGTTGGACCGCACAATACGCTTCGCCGGTCATTGCCTCGGCTGCACCGCCGGCGGCGGCAGCAGCTGAACCGGCCGTAGGCTGCCCGTGTGACAGCCTGCTCCCGGTCGTGGCCGTACGTTTGCCCGTGGGACGCGGTAAGAGTATAATTTCTTTCGAATCGGGCCCCGCACAATCACGCTCGTACACGCCGGAAAACCCGCGTACAGGAGGCAGGCCATGACACGACCGGAAACCGCGACCCCTGTTGCGGAGAGTGTCATCACCCTCACCGTGAACGGGGAGACCCACGAGTTGTTCATCGAGGCCCGCTGGACCCTCGATTACGTCCTCCGTGAAAAGCTCGGATTGACCGGCACCAAGGAGTTCTGCGGCCAGGGTGCCTGCGGCGCCTGCGCCGTCATCATCGAGGGCCGCCCCATCCTCTCCTGCATGACGCTGGCCATCGAGTGCGACGGTAAGGCCGTGGAGACCGTCGAGGGCATCGCCCGGGCCGGCCACCCGCTCATCGAGTCCTACGTGAAACACCACTGCATGCAGTGCGGCTTCTGCACGCCCGGGTTCGTCGTCACCGCCAAGGCCCTGCTGGACCACAACCCGGACCCCTCCGAGGACGAGATAAAGCAGGCCCTGGTGGGCAATCTCTGCCGCTGCGGGACCTATCCCCAGCATATCGAGGCCGTCCGCGAGGCCGCGCGTATCATGCGGGAAGGGCAGACCGATGAACAACGATGAGTTCGCCAGGATGCTGGCATCCTTCGATAACACCCGCGCGGATAAATATCCGCTGGAAAAATACAACAACATCGGCAGGCCGGGCGTCCGCCGCCTGGACGGCGTCGAGAAGGCCAGCGGCGCCGCCAGGTACACCATCGACGTGCAACTCCCCGGCATGCTCCACGGCCGGTTCCTCACCTGCCCCTATCCCCACGCCGAGATTATCACCATGGACACCAGCCGGGCGGAGGCCCTGCCGGGCGTCCGGGCGGTCCTGCGCTATGACGACCCCGAACTGCCGGAGACCGCCTCACTGGGCGGGCACGAGCCGTTCGGCACCGTCGTCCTGCCCCGCGTCGCCCATTTCCAGGGCGAGGAGGTCGGCGCCTTCGTCGTGGCCGAGACCGAGGACATCGCCGGGGACGCCCTCGGCCTGATAACCGTGGAATGGAAACAGCGGCCCTTCGTGCTGGAACCGGAGGAAGCCGTCAAACCCGGCGCGCCGCTCGCCAACCCGGAGGCCCTGCCGGATACCAACCTCAACCCGGACAGCATCTACCTGGAGTCCCACGGGGACGTCGAAAAGGGGTTCGCCGAGGCGGACCGCATCATCGAGTTCTCCTTCCGCCAGGGCCTCAATACCTGGATCGGTCCGGAACGGCCCTGCGGCGTCTTCCGCTGGAACGGGGAGTACCCGGAGGTCTGGATAAAGCAGCAGCGCCCCCACATCTCCAAGCGGCACATCGCCACCTGGTTCGGCGGCATACCCATGAACCGGATAGATATCCACTGCCTGTATCAGGGCGCCAGCTTCGGGGGCTGGAGCCAGGCCAGCTGGAACCTTGGCGGGCACTACTGCGCCGCCTTGGTGGCCAAGAGGCTCAACCGGCCGGTCAAGTGGACCATGGACCGCCGCGAGGACTTCTACGGCGGCGAGATGGACGAGGGCGTCTACACCTACAAGATAGGCGTCAGGAACGATGGCATCATCACCGCCGTGCAGGGACACGCGCTCGTCACCAACCAGTTCCTGCCGGTGTTCGGCGTCGTCAAGCATTTCATCGATAACACCCGCGTGCCCCACGTCTACGGCCGCACCGAGTCCGTCCTCGTCAACAAGGGCCCCACGCTCGCCACCCGCTGCGAGCAGAACTCCAACTGCCACAGCATGACCCAGGTCTTCGCTCGCGTCGCCGACGCCCTCGGCCTGGACCCCACCGAGGTCGCCCTCAAGAACGACGGCGCCGAGGGCCACGATATGGACTGGCTCAATGAACGCAAGGCCGAGATGGGTTTCCCGCTGCGTGACTCCCTGCGCGAGTGCATTGAGAAAGGCAAGGCGGCCATCGACTGGGACAAAAAGCGGCACGCCCCCGGCGTTAAACGCCTGCCGAACGGGAACCTCCACGGCATGGCCTTCACCTGGTCGCACGAGTGGGACGATTCCGGCGGCTCGGCGGAGATCGCCATCTACCTGGAGCGCAACGACGCCACCGCCGTCATCTTGGGCTGCCGCGCCGACGTCGGCGTGAACGCCGAGACGGCCTACGCCCAGATAGCCGCCGACGAGCTCGGCCTGCGGATGGAGGACGTCCGCTACAAGGGCCAGTTCGATGCCGGCTTCTACACCATGACGCCGGATACCTCCACCAATATGTCCGTCAACGGGGCCGCCGTCCGTCACTGCGCCCGCCTGCTCAGGAAGAAGATACTCGATATCGCCGTCGCCCCGCGCGGCGCCACCCAGCTCAACAGCTTCCCCCCGGCCTTCCCCGGCAAGAAAGCGGAAGAGCTCGATATCGCCGAGAGCGTCATCTTCGAGAAGGCCGACCCCGCCAACCACATGACCCTCGCCGAGCTCATCGGCCCGAGCGGCGCCATGGGCCCCCTCCTCTCCATGATCGGGGAGCCGGTCTGGGCCGGCAAGGAAGGCCTCGACTATCCCCTCCGTCTCACGCCGCCCGTCTTCGAGCACGCCTGGCACGTACAGCGGGGCACCTACATCGGCGTGCGGCTGCGGCTCTGCCGCCAGGCCCACTTCATGGAGGTCGAGGTCGACCCGGAGACCGGCGAGGTCACGATCCTCCGCATGGTCAACGTCAATGATGTCGGCAAGGTCATCAGCGTCGAGGGCTGTGAGGGCCAGCAGTACGGCGGGGCCATCATGGCCGCCGGCCGCGGCCACTCCGAGGAGGTCGTCCACGATCCCAACACCGGCGTCATGCTCAACGGCAACCTGCTGAACTACAAGATCCCCACCATGATGGACGTCGGGGACATCGATACTGTCCTGGTGGAAACGGGCATGGGCTACGGGCCCTACGGCATCGTCGGCATCGGCGAGGACGTGGCTACCATCATGCCCACGCTCATCGGCGCCGCCATCCACAACGCCACCGGCGCCTGGGTGGAAGGCTTCCCGGCGACGCCGGACCGGGTGCTCCGTGCCCTCGGCAAGGCCTGAAGTCACCGCCCGCTTGGGGGAGAAACAGCCATGAAAAAATTCAAGCACCTGAACGCCGCTTCCCTGGAAGATGCCGTGGCGGCGCTCAAGGAATACGGTAAAAAGGCCCGGCTCATCGCCGGCGGGACCGACCTCCTCGGCGAGATGCAGGACGCCGTCCTGCCGGACTACCCGGAGGTCGTCGTCAACCTCAAGAGCATCCCCGGCCTGGACTGCCTGCGGGAAGAGGACGGCCGACTGCACATCGGGGCGCTGACCCGGCTGGAGGACATCGCCGCCAGCGACCTGGTGAAGGAAAGGTACGGCCTCCTCGCCGAGGCCTCCTGCCGCACCGCCTCGCCGCATATCCGGGAGATGGGCACCGTCGCCGGCAATATCTGCCAGAGCAACCGCTGCTGGTACTACTGGGTGCCGGACAACCGGTTCGATTGCCTCCGCAAGGGCGGGCCGGCCTGCCACGCCGTGATCGGTGACGCCCGGTATCATTCGATATTTGGCAGTACCCGGGTGTCCGCCACGCCCTGCTCGGTCGCCTGTCCGGCCGGCATCGATATCCCGGACTACATGGATCTTGTGCGAAAGCAGGATATCGCGGGGGCTGCCCGGATGCTGCTGGAAGCCAACCCGCTCCCCGCCGTGACCGGCCGCGTCTGCCCCCATTTCTGCCAGGCGAAGTGCAACCGCGCCGCCTATGACGAAACCGTCTCCATCCGCTCCGTGGAACGCTTCCTCGGGGATTACGTGCTGGACCACCCCGACCTCCTTGCCGGGACGGCGAAGAAAACAGGCAAAAAAGTGGCCGTCATCGGCGCCGGACCGGCCGGACTGTCCGCCGCCGTGTACCTCAACCGCAGCGGCCACGCCGTCACCGTCTACGAGAAGACGGACCGCGCCGGGGGCGTGCTCGCGCACGGCATCCCGCCCTATCGCCTGCCCGGGGACATCGTGGCGCGGCAGATCGCGGCGCTGGAACAGACGGGCATCGAGATCCGGACCGGCGCCGGGGTCGACCCGGCTTCCCTTGCCTCGGAATACGATGCCGTCCTGCTGGCCTGCGGCGCCGGGGGCAAGGCCTCACCGGGCATCGAGGGTGAAGAGCTTCTTGTTTCCGGTCTCGGGTTCTTGAAAGCCGTCAACGCCGGGGACCGCACCGTTCCCGGCCGGAACGTCGCTGTTTTAGGCGGCGGCAACGTGGCCATCGATGTCGCCCGCACCCTCCTGCGCCTGGGAGCGAAGCCGGTCATCCTCTACCGCCGCGGCCGCGACGAGATGCCCGCCCTCCCCGAGGAAATAGCCGCGGCGGAGGAAGAAGGGATCGAGCTGCACTTTCTCGTCTCGCCGGTCGCCGTGAAACAGGAAGAAGAGGGCGTTGCCCTGACCTGTGTGAGCGTGAAGCTCGGCGCCCCGGACGCCTCGGGCCGGCCCCGCCCCGAGCCGGTGCCTGGTTCCGAGACCGCCGCCGCGTACGACGCCGTCATCGAAGCCCTCGGCGAGCGACCGGACCTCTCCATCGTTCCCGATGAGTACCTGGCCGACGGCAAACTCCGCATCGATGAAAATTCTGCCCGTCTCGGCGGCAGCCTCTTCGCCGCCGGCGATTTCGTCACCGGCGCCTCGACCGTCATCCAGGCCATCGCCGCCGGCCGCAACGCCGCGCTCGGCATCGATACCTTTCTCGGTGGACACGAGACCACGAACGATGGCGGACGGAACGATGCGCCGGACACCTTCGATACCGCCTGCCTGGCCAAGACCCCGCGCCTCCGCGCCCCGAAAACGCCCGTCCCCGAGCGGCTCCGGCGCCTCGAAGGAGAGGACGTGGGTGCTTTGCCCGCCGACGCCATCACGAAAGAGGCCGGCCGCTGTTTCAACTGCGGCTGCATCGCCGTCAATCCCTCGGATATGGCCCCGGCGCTTATCGCCGTCGGCGCCGATATCCGCACCACCGCCCGCACCATTCCGGCCGGGGAGTTTTTCGCCGTCAACGGCGAGCGCACCACCGTCCTGGCGGACGACGAGATTGTCGTCGAGATCATCGTCCCCGGCCCGGTCCCTGGGACGCGCAACCGGTTCCTCAAGTCGGCCATCCGCAAGTCCATCGATTTCCCGCTCGTCAACTGCGCCGCTTCCATCCGTTCCGAAAACGGCGCCGTCGCCGGGGCCCGTATCTGCCTGAACTCGGTGTACACCGTGCCGTACCGCGTTACCGCCGCGGAGAACTACCTGAAAGGCAAGGCCCTCGACGAGACGACCGCCGCCGCGGCCGCCGACCTCGTCCTCGATGAAACCATGCTGCTGCCCGCCAACCGCTACAAGGCGCAGATAGCCCGGGCGCTCGTCAAACGGGTTATCCTGGACTGCGCCGAAAGGAACGGATGAGCATCGGCGTGGAGATATACTACCCGCGTTTGAAGGAGCTCACCGGCGACCCGTCGGAGCTTCGGCTCGAAGGCGCCACCGTCGGGGAATGTCTCGACGAGTTGGAGCGGCGTTTCCCCGGCGCCCGTCGTTTGCTCTGCGACGAGCGCGGCATCTTCCGTCGCCAGGTGTTCGTCCATGTCAACGCGGAAAGCGCCGCCAAACCTGCCCTCGATACTCCTCTACATGACGGCGACCGGCTCATCATCGCCGCCCTCGCGGTGGGAGGGTAGGCGCCGGCGTGGGAAACCACCAAACCCCGAAGTACGCCGCCGTCATTCTGGCCGCCGGCCTGTCGAACCGCATGGGCCGGTTCAAACCGCTGCTGCCGCTCGGGAACGAGACGGTGGCCGGCCGCCTCATTGCCACGTTCCTGGATGCCGGTATCGACATCTTTATGGTCACCGGCCACCGCGCCGACGAGCTGCGGACCGGTCTGCAATCGTTCCCGGTCACCTTCATCGACAACCCGGATTATGAGGACGGCATGCTGACCTCCGTCCAGGCGGGACTGGCCGCCCTGCCGGGTGAATACGCCGGGGCCTTTATCGCGCCGGTGGATGTTCCGCTCGTCAGCCCGGAAACCGTCCGCCGCCTCCTGCTGGCATATACGGCGTCTCCCGGCCGGATAGTCATCCCCGCTTTCAACGGGAAGAAGGGGCATCCGCCGCTGCTCCCGTCCGCCTTGTTCGCGGAGATACGCAGCGAGCCGCGGGACAGCAACCTGAGAAACGTCCTGCACCGGCACGCTGACAGCACGGTGCTCGTCCCCGTGACCGACCCCAACATTATCTTCGACATCGACCGCTCCGGCGACTACGCCGAACTCCTCGCGCGCTACGAGGCCGTCGCCGCAGGGAGGGAGAAGCATGGAACAGCCGAATAACCAACGGAGCGCCGCGTCCCTTGCCGGTCTGGAGAACGCGGATATCCGCAACGTGTTCAAGGGCATGGGCTATTCCGATGACGACCTTGCCGCCGGGCGCCCCGTCATCGGCATCGCCAACTCCTGGAACACGCTGATACCCGGCCACCTGAATTTCAGGGACCTCGCCGAGCAGGTCAGGAAAGGCATTCACCGCGCCGGGGGCACCGTGGTGGAGTTCGGCACCATCGGCCTCTGTGATGCGCTCGCCAAGGAAAATTTCAACTACGTCCTTCCCTCCCGGGAGGTTATCTGCGATTCCGTCGAGATCATGGCCGGCGCCAACCCGATAGACGGTTTGGTGCTGCTGGCCTCGTGCGACAAGATCGTGCCCGGTATGCTCATGGCCGCCGCCCGACTGGATATTCCCGCCATCATGCTCAACGGCGGCCCGATGCTCGGCGGCGTGCAATTCGGCGACCGGAAGGCCGACTCGACCTCCGTCTCGGAAGCGCTCGGCATGTACCGCACCGGCCGCCTCTCCCTGGAGGAATACAAGCGAGTGGAGGACATGTCCTGCCCGACCTGCGGGTCGTGCTCGTTCATGGGCACCGCCAACACCATGTGCTGCCTCGCCGAGGCCATGGGCATGACCCTCCCGGACGCCGCCGCCGTGCCGGCCGTCTACGCCGAGCGCCTCCGCCTCGCCGAGCGGACCGGGGAGGCCATTTGCGAGCTGGTCGAACGCGGCATTACCGCCCGGAACATCATTAACAGAAAGTCACTGGAAAACGCCGTTCTGACCTGCCTGGCCATCGGCGGCTCGACCAACGCCGTGCTGCACCTGAGCGCCCTCGCGCACGAGGCGGAAACCGACCTCGATATCCTTGATACCTTCGACCGCCTCAGTAAAACCACCCCTACCATCCTCAAGGTCTATCCCGCCGGCAACGACGACATGGAGGCCTTCTGGCGGGCCGGCGGCATGCCCCGCGTGCTGGAACGGCTGCGGGACCTCCTCCACACCGATGCCCTCACCGTGACCGGCCGGACGCTGGCCGAGAACCTGGCGGACTACACGCCCAAGTTCCCGGACAACCCGGACGTCATCAGGACGCTGGCGGACCCCTTCGAGACCTCGGGCGGGCTGGCCGTCATCCGCGGCAACCTGGCGCCGGATACCGGCATCAGCAAGCCGGCGGCCATCCATCCGGACGTCAGGCGGTTCACCGGCACCGCCGTCGTGTTTGACAGCGAGAACGACGCCAACCGGGCCATCCTGGAAGGCGCCGTCAAGCCCGGCAGCGTGGTGGTGATCCGCTACGAAGGCCCCAAGGGCGGCCCCGGCATGGTGGAGATGTATCGCGCGCTCAAGTACCTGCACGGCATGGACCTGCATACCGCCACGGCTGTCATCACGGACGGCCGTTTTTCCGGCACGAACAACGGCTGCTTCGTGGGCCATATCTCGCCGGAGGCCTTCGAGGGCGGCCCCATCGCCGTCGTCCGTGACGGCGACCGGATAAGCATCGACGTCCTCGCCGGCACTATCCATCTCAATGTCCCGGACGAGGAGCTGCGCCGCCGGCTGGCGGACTGGCGCCCGCCGGAGCCCAGGGTGAAAAAGGGCTACCTTGCCCGCTACGCCAGGCTCGCTACCTCGGCGGACAGGGGCGCTATTCTGGCGTTCCCGGATGACCGCAGCGGGCTGCCGCGCGGCGGCGGAACGGACCGGTAAACCGAAGGAGGGTATATGGACAGGGTCAAGGGTAAAGTAGCTATCGTGACCGGCGGCGCGTCCGGTCTGGGCCGGGCCTCCGCCGAGCTCCTGGCGCGGGAGGGCGCTTCGGTGGCGGTGACGGACATCGCCGATGAAGCGGGCCGGGAGGCCGCGGCCGGGATGACCGCCCGGGGCGGTACGGCCGGTTTCTGGCACATGAACGTGACCGATGAGGACCAGGTGGCCGCGGTCTTCGCCGAGATCGATGCGGCCTACGGGAAGATCGATATCCTCTTCAACAACGCCGGCATCCCCGGCACCATGACGCCCACCCACGAGCTTCCCAGCGAGGCGTGGCATCGCGTCATCGATATCGACCTCAACGGCGTCTTCTACTGCACCAAGCACGTCATCCCGTATATGAAAAAGGCCGGCGGCGGCAGCATCGTCAACATGTCGTCCATGCTCGGCATCATCGGCGGGGCGGACATCGCCTACCACGCCGCCAAGGGGGGCGTGCGCCTGATGACCAAGTCCGATGCCTCCGTCTATGGCCGCGACCACATCAGGGTGAACTCGGTGCATCCCGGTTACATCATGACGCCCCTCTTCCGGAAGGTGGCCGAAGGATCGCCGGAGGGCGCAGGGCCGTTCATGAAGCGGCTCACCGAGCAGATCCCGGCGGGGCGGCTCGGCACGCCGGAAGACGTCGCCCGGACCGTCCTCTGGCTCGCCTCGGACGACTCCGATTATGTCACCGGTATCGAGGTCCTCATCGACGGCGGCTTTGTCCTCGAATAGTCCCTCCCCGCCTCCCGTGTTCTTCCCCGGCCGGACCGGATGACCTTTCGTCCGCCGTGTGATCGGGTCTGACCATGGCTTTCCTCTGGAAGCTCGGATATCGTCATTCTGAGCGAAGCGAAGAATCCGTTTCTTTTCGAAAAAAGCCGGACGTTCGCTTTCTTCTCGAACGGTACCTTCCTGACTGTTTCCTTATTGTTACCTCGTTGTTTCATTGACTTCCGGCCTGTAATGTTAAAGACTAAGTTAGAATAGGTTAGAGAATGGGGAGAACGAAGGGGTGGTCCTATTCGTCACGACCATATAAAGCAGGAGGGACCGGCCATGGAGAACGAACGAGAATACAGCCTGGAAGAAGAGCGGGAAAAGGTCCCGGTCCCGGTGAGACGCCGCGAGGTGAGGATAGAGGAGAAGCCCCTCAAACCCCTCCCCGAGTTCGAGTGGAGCGAGCTGAAAAGACTGTTCCGGAAATAGCTCCGGTATCGTTACGGTCCCCGCTGAAAGACCGGACCATATAATTGCCAGGTACTGGTCGAGGCTCGCCTGGATAACGCAGGCTGTGTGTCGGCAGATCCCCGGGACTTTGGCTTGTGGTTCCCGGGGAAACACAGTGAATGCAGGGCAACGAAGGGGCGGCGGACGCGATGCGTCCGCCGCCCGGACGTTTTAATTTCCTTCCTG
>CAZOMF010000005.1:0-32482 GCA_964580635.1 uncultured Dehalococcoidaceae bacterium | reverse complement strand
CATGGTAAGCGCCGATGATGTCGACGAGGCGGGGGATATCCTGGCGGACGTGCTGAAAAATCTCGGCTAGAATTTCACGTTCGTCACTTTCCCGGACCTCGGCTTCGGCGCGCCCGGCACACGGAACCGGTTGTTGTCCGGCCGGGCCACCGCAACCTCCGCCGGTTTCTCCACCTGGGGCACCCACTCGTAGGGGACGCGGTAGGCGCGATAAACGAGGTTGAAGTGCCTCCGCCCGGCGGGGTAGGGACTCAGGTACTCCCAGACCGTCTCCCCTTCCGGCGTGATCTCGAAGATTCGGCCGTCGTTGCCCTCGGTGACCATGGTGTTGCCGTTGGGCAGGCGCTGGGCGCTGCTCACGAAGCTGGAATAGAGCGTGGCGCGCGGGCCGGGGCCGGGACCCGCCTTGGGGTACGACCAGGCAATCTTGAAGGTGGTGGGGTCGAACTCGATGACGCGTGAGAAGTCCCGCCGGGCGTTGTTGACGCCGTTCGGCGAGCCGGGGTTAGGGACGCCGTAGCCGGCGTTGCCGCCGTTATCGAAGAGCATGAGGTTGCCGGCGCCGGGCAGTTCGGCCGGGATGATGTGGGCGTGGTGCTGGCCGATGACCTGGCCGATCTCCTTGAGCTCCGGGGTGGTGTAGTCCGGCCCCATCTTCCAGACGATGTTCCCGGTCTCGCGGGAGATGATGAAGATGATGTTCGTCTGCCGCCCGTCCACGATGAGGTTGTCCGGGTTGAAGCGTTCGTCGCCCTGGTCCCACCACTTGTTGGGGCCGACGAGCGAGCAGGAGTTGAGGTGCATCCAGTCGCCCCAGCCGGGGCTCATGAAGGTCTGGATGTTGGGGTTGCGGGCGAGGGCGTTCCTGGCCGCCTCGTCGAAGCCGAGCTCCTCGAAGTGCTCGGAGCAGGTCCACTCCCAGACTATCTTCCCCTGCCAGTCCACCTGGATGATGGCATCGTCCACGAGGGTGTGGGCACTGATGGCGGGGGCGACGAGGGTCTTGTGGCAGAGGACATAAGTGTAGCCCTTGTCAACAAAGGGTTCCGCGCCGGGGACGTAGTACCCGACCGGGTTGCCCTCGCGCTGGTAGTCGTGGTGCTGGCGGGCCATCCAGCGGGGAGCGTGACGGGGGTCCTTCACCCGCTCAAGGCGGTTAAATTTCCACTCCACGTTGCCGTCCCAATCCACCTGGACGACATCGAGCATGTCCTGGTAGCCGTAGCGGTGGGGTCGGACGCCGGAAGAGCCGAGCACGCGGCCGCCGGGCAGCATCTTGTTGGGCATGCCGTCCAGCCCTTTCCAGCGGTTGACGATGTTGCCGTTCATATCGATGAGGACGGCGCCGCGGCCGTTGGGCGTGTGGAGGGAGGAGCCGAAGAGCGTGTAGCCGCTCCAGCATTTTGACGGGTCGTAGTGGACGGTCCCGGTGGGATAGACGGTTGCCGGCATGGTGAGGCCCCCTTTTCATACGTGGTATGAGGAAAGTATAGGGGAACCGGGGAGCAAGGGGCAAGGCCGGAGAAGCCTCTTCACTCAGCGGGTAACGTCAATTGCGCAATAAAAGACTCTATAGAACCTTCGAATCGCTGTAAATCATCCGGCGCGAGACGGAAGTTGAACGTATGCCGTATCTTTCCGCGCTGCTCCGGCGGCAGGGGAGTAGTACGCGACGAGCTGTTTCATGGTGCCCCCGACATCGGGTATGGCATTGTTCGAAGTATAGGACTCCGGGGACGGCCATTCAAGCCGGTCTTCTCTAGTGGCCGATGCCCTTGATGCGGAGGGTCGCCGCCTGGCGGGCGCGGGCTTGCTCCAGCGCTTCGGTGTCGATGGGGCGGGCGCCGAGCCGGTTGAGCCAGTCCAGCAAGGTGCTCCCAAAGCGGGTAACGGTGCGGACAAACCGGCCGAGGCGTGGGAGCTCGAAGGAGCGTGTCTCCGGCAGTGTAGTCGGAAGTGCGGCGGCACGAGTCCGGGGCAAGAGGAAGGAATGCCGGCGCTGTATCATATTGATTTCCATTACGACACCTGCTATAATGCTTTTGATGGTTAGATTATACAGGGGAATACCTAACCTGTCAATAGGTTATAGATGGTTATAAGGAAAATATTTTAACCGGAGGTGAGCCGTGGACGATGAGTATACGACGCAGACCGGCTGGCTGAGCCTCGACTTCGCCAATACCGTCGGCTGGCACGCCAGCACCCATCCCGAGGAGCACCTCAATACGTATACGGACCTCGTCGACTGGGCGAAGAAGGCGGGAATCCTGGCAGCGGACGGTGCGGCAAAGCTGCTGCAGCGGGGCGCCAAAGCCCCGGCCGAGGCTGAAAAGACGCTGCACGCGGCGAAGAAGCTCCGCGAAGCGCTCTACGGCATCCTCACCGCCAGGACGCACGGGCAGGACGTGCCGGCCGGCGACCTCGCCACGGTCAACCGGGCCGCCGCCGATCTCCACGCCCGCTCCCGCCTCGTTACGAAGGACGGCGGCTTTGCCTGGGAGCTGGATGCCGGTAAGGACGAGTTCGACAGTTTCCTGTGGCCGGTGGTGCGGTCGGCGCTCGATCTGCTGACGTCACCGGAGGCGCTGGAGCGGGTCGGGCAGTGCGCCGACGCCGACGGCTGCGGCTGGCTGTTCTGGGACACGAGCCGCAACAGGAGCCGGCGCTGGTGCGACATGGGAGACTGCGGCAACCGCGCCAAGGTGCGGCGCTACTACTCGCGGAAGAAACAGCAGGCCTGACCCCCGGTTTTTCCCCTGGGGCTACTTCCCGGCTGCTTTACGCGGCTTCACCAGAATGAGCGAGGCCGCTTCCTTGCCGACGGCCTTCGTCGCGCCGCCGACCTCCACGGTCAGTGTGCCGTCGTAAGCGGCCTTTTCCACCACCTTGACCGGCGCGCCCGGCGTCAGGCCGAGCTCGGTGAGGTAGCGGAGGAAGTCGGCGTCCCGTTCCAGGATGATGCTGGTGATGGTCACCGTTTTTCCAGGCTCGATATCCTCCAGGATTTTGCCCGGCGTACGGACGTGCTTGAGGTCCTGGCCGGGGATAGGGCTGCCGTGGGGACAGCAGGCGGGGTTGTCGAGGAACTCGGCGAGGCGGTCGGCCACGATGTCGGTGGTGGCGTGCTCGAGCGAGCAGGCGTGCTGGTAGACGTCCTCCCAGGGCACGCCGAGGTGGCGGTTGAGAAAGACCTCCCAGAGACGGTGGCGGCGGGTAAGGTGGAGGTAGTGTTTTCTCCCCTCGGCGGTAAGGGAGGCGCCGCCGTAGGGCTGGTGCTCGACGAAACCCTTTTCGGCGAGGCGCCGCAGCATCTCCGAAACGGATGCCAGCGAGACGCCCATGCTCTGGGCGATGGCGGAGGTGCTGACCGGTCGCTCACGCTCTTCCAGCGCGCCGATGGTCTCCAGGTACTCCTCGGTGGTCCTCTGGCTCATGCCTGCCTCTCATTCACATGATAGGCCGTTATTAGGCGGGTGTCAAGAGAAATATAAGGATACCCTAAAAATATCATTAGGCCTACTTGACGAGTACGGCAGGAACAGATATAATAAATAAGGGTTGCCTAACAATTCCCCGGACCCGGAGGTAGTGACGTGAACACCCGACCGCTCAGCCAGCTCCGCCCGGACGAGGGTGGCATCATCATTCGCGTCGGCGGGAGCGGCGAGATACGCCGGCGGCTGCTCGATATGGGCGTCGTCGCCGGTTCCGAGGTCAGTGTGGAGCGCGTGGCGCCCCTCGGCGATCCCGTCCAGATACGGGTCAAGGGCTACGACCTGGCCCTGCGCAAGTCCGAGGCCGAGAAGATCACCGTGGACGTCACCGTGGGAACGTTGACCGGCATGGAGCGCGGTGGGACGGCGGTGGTGAAGGCGGTGCGGGCCGGCTGGGGCCTCCAGCGGCGGCTCGGGGACATGGGCATCACACCGGGAACGGTGCTCCGGCTCATCAGCGGCGGCCCGACCGGCCAGACTATCATCGAGGTACGCGGCTCGCGGCTGGCCCTCGGGCGCGGCGTGGCCGAGAAGATCATCGTCAAGAAGGAGCCGTCGGCGCCCGATGCCTGAGCAGCCCGTCACCATCGCTTTGGCCGGCAACCCGAACTCCGGCAAAACGACCGTCTTCAACGCGCTGACCGGCTCCCGGCAGCACGTGGGCAACTGGCCGGGCGTGACCGTCGAGAAGAAGGAAGGGTTCTGTCTCTACGAGGGACGGCGCGTCAATATCGTCGACCTACCCGGCACCTACAGCCTGACCGCCTACTCCCTCGACGAGGTGGTGGCCCGCGATTATATCATCAACGGGCACCCGGACGTGGTGGTGGACGTGGTGGATGCCTCCAACCTGGAACGCAACCTGTACCTGACGGTGCAGATGATGGAGATGCGGACGAAGCTCGTCATCGCACTCAACATGATGGACGTGGCGCGGACGCGCGGCCACGAGATAGACGTCCCCAGGCTCGCCGAGCTGACCGGGGCGCCGGTGGTGCCGCTGGTGGCCTCGAAAGGCGAGGGCGTGCGGGACCTGCTCGCGACGGTGACCAGAGTGGCGGACGGCAAGCTCGCAGCGGCGCCGCAGGCGGTCCACTACGGGCCGGACATCGAGAGCGAGGTGGAAAAGCTGGCCGGCATCATCGCCGGTGACGAGCGTTACAGAGCGTGGTCGCCGCGCTGGCTGGCGGTGAAGCTGCTGGAGGACGATCGGGAGATGGTCAAGCGGGTGCGGGAGGCGGAGAGTGCCTGAGTCCACGCTGCTCAAGACCCGGGACGAAAGCCTGGCCCACCTGAAACACGTTCACGGCGACGACGCCGAGACGCTCGTGGCGGACGCCCGCTACGGCTTCATCAGCGGGCTGGTGAAGGAGGTCTTGAAAAAACCCTCGGTCGAGAAGGTCACCCCCACCGACCGTATCGACCGGGTCATGCTCAACCGCTGGCTCGGGATACCGTTTTTCCTGGCCATTTTGTTCGGCGTCTTCGAGCTGACCTTCGTGCTTTCGGTGCCGCTCGTCAACTGGATCAACAGCGGGCTCTCCTGGCTGGCCGGTCACCTGGAATTCATCCGGCCGGACTGGCTTTCCAGCCTGATACGGGACGGCGTCATCGGCGGCGTGGGGGCGGTACTCGCCTTCGTGCCGGTCATTTTCCTGCTCTATATCTGCCTGTCCATCCTGGAGGACACCGGCTACCTGGCGCGGGCGGCCTTCGTCATGGACCGGCTCATGCACCGTATCGGCCTGCACGGGCGCTCGTTCCTCTCGCTCATCATCGGTTTCGGCTGCAACGTACCGGCGGTCATGTCCGCCCGGACGATAGAGAACCCGCGGGACCGCCTGGTGACGATCCTGGTGACGCCGCTCATGTCCTGCGGGGCGCGGCTGCCGGTCTTCGTGCTGCTGGCGGGCGCCTTCTTCACGAGGAACCAGGGCCTCGTGGTGTTCTCCATGTACGCCATCGGCGTGGTGGCGGCCATCGGCATGGCCTGGCTGTTCCGGCGGAAGCTCGTGCCGGGCGAGAGCGGGCACTTCGTCATGGAGCTGCCGCCGTACCGCGTGCCGACGGTGACCAACGTGGCGGCCCACGTCTGGGAGCGCGGCTGGGCGTTCATCTCGCGGGCGGGCACCTTCATCTTCATGGCGGTGTTCGTCATCTGGGTGATGGACTATTTCAACGTTCTGGAGAGCATCGGGCGGGCCATCGCGCCGATTTTCGGCCCGACGGGCTTCGGCCAGTGGCAGGCGGCGGTGGCGCTCGTCTTCGGCGTCTTCGCCAAGGAGACGGTCGTCGGGGCCTTCGGGACGCTGTTCGGCGCGGAGAGCGGGACGACCATCGGCACGGCGCTCCACAGCCAGCTCGCCTGGACGCCGCTCGTCGCCTACGGCTTCATGCTGATGATACTGCTCTACATCCCCTGCGTGGCGACGCTCACCACCATCAAGCGGGAGACGGGGAGCTGGAAGTGGACAATTTTCTCGATTTTCTATACCCTGGCCCTGGGATGGGTGGCGGCCACGCTCGTGTTCCAGGTCGGGCGGCTGTTCATACACTAGGAGGCGTACCATGCTGACGGAGATAATGAAGGCGTTCAGGGAGGCGGACAAGCCGATGGACCTCAAGGAGTTGAGCCGCGCGCTCGGCACGGACCTGAGCGCCCTGGAAGGGATGCTGGAGACACTCGTCCGGCAGGGCAAGCTGAAGGAGGTCAACATCGGCGGGGCGACCTGCGGCAACTGCCACGGCAAGGCGACCTGCGCGGCGCTGCAGTCCGGGATGATAGGCAAAGTCTACGAGCTGGCCGGCGAGGCCTGAGGAGGCGACGCATGGGAACGACGGACGACAACCTGAAAATAGCCTTCGCG
The DNA here is from genome assembly GCA_964580635.1 of uncultured Dehalococcoidaceae bacterium. Taxonomy (GTDB): domain Bacteria; phylum Chloroflexota; class Dehalococcoidia; order Dehalococcoidales; family RBG-16-60-22; genus DAOUEG01. The sequence continues at coordinate 26,118 of CAZOMF010000005.1, read as the reverse complement.
GACGAGAGCCAGACGTACATCGAATACCTGGCCTACACGCAGAAGGCCATCGACGAGGGCATGACGGAAATCGCCCAGATATTCCGGGAAGCGGCCGGGGCCGAGGTGGTCCACGCACTGACCCATCTGAAGGCGATGGATGTCGTGCAGTCCACGGCGGACAACCTGCGCGAGTCCGTGGAAGGCGAGAGCCTCGAGATCATGTCCATGTACCCAAAGTTCATCAGGGAAGCGGAGGCGGAGGGGCGGACGGACGCAGCCGAGGCCTTCCGGCTCGCCTACGAGCGGGAGAAACACCACCGGGCCATGTTCCGAGAGGCGTTGAAGAAACTGCACGAGCCCGCCGATTGACATACACCTGTCCGCTAGTCGTCGCGGAACTCGTAGACAGTGCTCGACCAGACGTCACGGAGGGCGGCCTTCAGGACGGGCAGCCGTGGGTCCGGGATATCGAGCTGCGGCGGGAGCTGCGGCGTCTTCAGGCTGGCGATGAAGCCGCACTGTTTCTGGGCCGTCTCGATGGCGGTCACCGAGCCGCCGAGCACCAGATAGTCGAGCTTCTTCTCATACGGTTCGAGCTGTTCCCGCGCGTAGTTGCAGAGACGGGTGATGAAGTACTCGATCTGCTTGTCGCGGTGGCGCTCGAAGCGGTGGGCGGAGGAGCCGCCCTGGCGGTGACGTCCGTGGACGTTGCCGGTGCCCACCTTGCTCGTCAGCAGCTCTTCCCCTCTGGCGACCCCGACGGCGAACGCCCCCAGTCGCACCAGTATGAACCCGACGAGATAGTCCTGGCCGAGCATAGCACGGAGCGTAGCGACGTCCAGCTCCGGCGTCACGCAGGACTGCGTGACCGGAAAAGGGGGCTGGACGAGGAAGCCGTGCTCCTGTCCCCACATGACGAACGAGCCCTGTTTCGCCTTGCCGGCGTGGTACTCGCAGTGGCCGATGGCCTCGCCTTTGGCAGGGACGTGCTTGAGGTGGCTCTTTATCTCCTCGGGCGTCGCGCCGGCTTTCAGTGATACGGTGAGACTGGCACCGGAGGCGTTTTCCATGTTTGCCAGCCATTCGAGCATGCGCTCGCGGGTGTACACGTGTTTGACGGGTGCGGATGCCATGCGATATTCTCCGGTTTTGTTTCGTGCGGCGTGACCGGTCTACCGGCCCTCTTTTTCTTGCTGTTCCTTCTTCTTCAGCACGTCGTAGTAGACCTGTTCCAGTCCCTGTCTTTTCAGCTTTTCCACATCGAGGCTTTCAAGCTCCTGGCGGGTCATGTGTTCCAGCATCCTCCTCCCGGCGCGGGAGCGAGAGGTCGCCATCCGGTAGATAACGAACAGGGCGACCAGACAGAGAATGACCCAGGGAATGATAGTGTCCATGCGTTTGTTTCCTTCATTTTCTGCGGGCCTTACAGCTTGACGACGGTGGCGCCGTCGCCGCCTTCATCGCGCTCACCGGCGCGGAAGGACTTCACCAGCGGATACCCGTTGAGGAAGTCCCGCACGATGGCGCGGACGGTGCCGGTGCCGACGCCGTGGATGATGCGGACCTCCGGCAGGTTGGCGCGGGCGGCGTCGTTCAGATAGGTGTCGAGCAGGGGTTCGACCTCGTCGGCGCGCTTGCCGCGCAGGTCGAGTTGGCGGGCCGGAGCGGGGGTGGCCGGCAGTATCTCCCGCGGCGGTACCTGGGGCGCCGTCTGCATGACCTTGGCGACGGCGTCCAGAGAGAGCCGCATCCTGGTGCGGCCGGCCTGGACCTCGACTTCGCGGTTCTGCTCATCAAGGGAAATCACCGAAGCCGTCATGCCGACCTCCCGCAGGCGGACGGTATCCCCGACGGCGATGGTCTCGCTCTCCGGCGCCGGCGTTTCGTCCTCGCGGTGGCGGAGCTGGCCGGTCTCCAGGCGCTCGCGGACGTCGGAGAGGGCCTGGCGGGCAGCCTCGACGCTCTCGGCGGACTTTGCCTTGCGCAGGTCGGAAACGGCCTGGCGCAGTTCCCGGTTGAGTTCGGCAGCCTCCCGGACGATATCGTCCCGGGCCTGCTGGATGGTGCGGCGCTCCTCGGAGCGGAGGCGTTCCAGTTCCTTCGCCACCTCGGCGTTCTGTTTCTGCAGGCGACGGTGTTCCTCGTCCGCCTTTTTACGGAGGTCGGCGGCCGTCTGGCGCTCCTGCATCAGCCCGGCGAGCAGGTCTTCCAGCTCCTGGCCGCCCGCGGCCAGGTAGGAGCGGGCGGTCTCGATGATCTCCTGCGGCAGGCCGAGCCGGGCGGCGGTCGCCATGGCGTTGGAGCCGCCGGGGATGCCGATGGCAAGGTGGTAGGTGGGCCGCAGGTTGACGGGGTCGAACTCCAGCGAGGCGTTCTGCAGGCCGTCCGTCGCATGGGCAAAGGCTTTCAGGTCGGAGAAATGGGTGGTGATGACGGCCAGCGTGCCGCGCTTGAGGAAGTAGAGCAGAATGGCGCGGGCGAGGGCGGCGCCCTCGGCGGGGTCCGTCGACGTGCCGAGCTCGTCGAGGAGGACGAGGCTGCGCCCGGTGGCCTGCTGCACGATGCGGTTGACGTTGCCGATGTGCCAGGAGAAGGTGGAGAGGGTCTGCTCGATGGACTGCTCGTCGCCGATGTCCGCGAAGACGCCATCGAAAATGGGCAGGCGGCTCTCCGGCGCGGCGGGCACAGGGATGCCGCTCTGGGCCATCAGGTTGATGAGGCCGATGGTCTTGAGGGTGACCGTCTTGCCGCCGGTATTGGGGCCGGTGATGACGAGGATCTTGTAATCGTGACCGAGCGTCGCGGAAAAGGGAACGGCCTTCTCGCCGAGGAGGGGATGGCGGGCGTCCACCAGGTTGAGCCACGCCTCGTCCGGGGGCGCGTCCGGCGGGACGACCTGCGGTTCCGTTGCCCGCGTGGCCCGGGCGAACTTCGCCTTGGCGACGATGAGATCGAGCTCGGACGCGAGCTCGATGTTGCGGTCGATATCGTCGGCATGGGCGCCGATCTCGGCGCTGAGGATGCGGAGGACGCGCTCCACCTCGCGGCGCTCCTCGATGACGAGCTCCCGGATGGCGTTGCCGAGGCCGACGGTGGCGGTGGGCTCGATAAAAACGGTGGCCTCTGTGTTGGAGATGTCGTGGACGATGCCCTTGACCTCGTGGCGGTACTCCATCTTGACGAGGACGACGTAGCGGCCTTCCCGCTCGGTGATGATGTCCTCCTGGAGCATCTTGCGGCCGCGCGGCGACTGAATGAAGTGCTCCAGCCGCTCCAGAATCTGGCCGCGGGTGTCCCGGAGCTGGCGGCGGACGGAGGCGAGGGCCGGCGAGGCGGCATCGAGGACGTCGCCGGAGGGGTCGATGCAGGAGGCGATGTCTTTCTCGATCTGCCGCAGCTCGACGATGCCGGAGGCGATGTTCCAGAGCATGGGGAAGTCCTCGGCGCGCTCTTTCAGGGCGCGGACGAGCTCGTGGAGAGCGGCCAGACAGGAGCGGACCTCGAGCAGCATGGCCGGCTCCAGGATGCCCTCTTTCTCCGCCAGACGGGCCTGGCCGCGGATATCGGTCACCTCGCCGACGGAAAAATTGCGTTCCAAGGCGAGCAGCTCCCGCGCCTCGGCGGTCAGGGCCAGCAGGCGGGTAATGGCGCCGTGGTCGGTCAGGGGACGCAACTCGGCCGCCAGCTCGCGTCCGCCGGAAAACGCGGCGTAGCCGGCGATCAGCTCGCGGATGCGTGGGAACTCCAGCATGTCGAGGCTTTTAGCGTCCATCACTCGGTCCCCAAGGGGAACACGTTCATTATAACACGAGGCAATAAAAGGGGGAGCCTGACGGCTCCCCCGAGTTTGTCGCATTTTTCAGCAATTCTCAGTTGACGGTGACGTTGATGGTCAGCGTCCAGGTGGGCGGTACGCTCTCCCAGGGGCGGGCATAAGAGAGCGAGATGGTAGCGTTGCCGGTCTGCTCCGCGTCGAATACCCAGACGGACTTCCCTGGCGCCCCGACGACATCCGCGGTCGGCGCGATGTAGCCATAAGACGCCTGAGTGACCGCCGGGCTGGAGATGGTGGCGTTGCCACTCCATTCGTAGCCGGTCGTGGGGTTCGCATCCAGGGTCACGGAGAGCGTATCGGGCACGGCGAACGATACGTTCCGGACGGGATGGGCGTCCGCGGCGAAGTCGTCGGCGGTGAGGGCTATCGCCATGGATACGGTGGGCGTCCCGCCGTCGGCCGGGCTCTTCGTGGTGCTGGCGGGAGAGACAACGGCGCAGCCGCTGATGAGCAGCGGTACCAGCAGGGCGGCGACGAGGCCGAAGATAATTGTTCGTTTCACAGGGGTGCCTCCTCTCGGGCTGTTTCATCCAGTATAACGTACGGCATGCGCCGGAGATAGGAGTGGAAGGCGGGATTTTTATCCGGCCGGGCTTCCGAGAGCCGGATAACGAAAAATGGTAACCGGTCCGCCCGCCCCGAGGAGGGGTAGGACGGGCGGACCGGTAAACGGCGGTTATTCGGAGCGGAGCGCCTCGATGGGGTTGAGCCGGGAGGCGTTCCAGGCCGGGTAGAAGCCGAAGAAGAGGCCGATGCCGACGGACACGCCGACGGCGAGGAGCACGATATCGCCCGTCACGTAGGTGGTGATGACATTGAAACGGTTGATGAAGTAGGCCACCAGCCAGCCGCCGATGACGCCGATCACCCCCCCGGCCAGGCTGAGGAAGGCCGCCTCGATGAGGAACTGGCTCCAGATATCGCGCTGCTTGGCGCCGAGGGCTTTGCGAATGCCGATCTCCCGCGTTCGCTCGAGGACCGAGACGAGCATGATGTTCATGACACCGATACCGCCGACGACGAGCGAGATGGCGGCGATGGCGCCGAGGAGCAGCGTCAGCGTGCCGACGGTGGACGAGAGGGTGGCGGCGATCTCCTCGGTGGAGGTGATGCGAAAGTCGTTTTCCGCCGTGGCGGCCAGGTGGTGGTTGGTGCGGAGCAGGTCGGTGATGTAGGCAATGGCCGTCTGCGTGTACTTCGAGTCGGTGGTGGTGAGGGTGATGGAGGACACGCCGGGCAGGCCGGTGGTGGTGCGGGGCTGGGCGATGGTCTGCTGCATGGCCGTCAGGGGCATGACGACGGCGCTGTCCGGCGAGTCGAAGTTGACGCCCTTGCTGTTGAGGACGCCGATGACGCGGACGATGATATTGCCCATGCGGACCTGCTGGCCGATGGGGTCCGAGTTCGGGAAAAGCGTGGTGGCCACGCTGGAGCCGAGGACGATGACCTTGTTGGAGGTGTTGTAGTCCTGGGACGAGAAAAAGGTGCCCTCGGCCACGCTGAGGTTATTGACGTTCACGTATGACGGCGTGGTGCCGATTATCTGGGCGTTGGTGTTAGTGTCCCCGGCGATGAGCTGGCTGCTGGCGTTGTAAATAGGAGCTATGGCGGCGATATCGGGGACATTGGCGGCGATATCGGAGGCGTCCTGCAGGGTGAGACTCTGCGTGGAACCGCCGCGCACACCGCCGAAAAAGGACGAGCCCGGGCTGATGGAGATGAGATTGGAGCCGAGGCTCTCGATGTTGGACAGGATCTGCTGCTCGGCGCCCTTGCCGACCGACATCAAGGTGATCACCGCGCCGACGCCGATGACGATGCCGAGCATGGTGAGGAACGAGCGCAGCTTGTGAGTGACGACGCCGGAAAAGGCGGTGAGGAAGGGATCGAACCACTTTTTCATTGCGCTTCCTCCTGGGTGATGAGGCCGTCCCTGACGTGCACGATGCGGTGGCAGGCCTGGGCCACCTCGGGGTCGTGGGTGATCATCACGAGAGTGATGCCGCGCTCGGCGTGGAGATCGGTGAGGATGCGGATGATCTCGTTGCCGGAGGCGGTGTCCAGGTTGCCGGTGGGCTCGTCGGCGAGGAGGAGGGGCGGGTTCTTGATGAGGGCCCGGGCGATGGCGACCCGCTGCTGCTCGCCGCCGGACATCTCGGTGGGGCGGTGACTGACGCGATGGCCGAGGCCGACCTGCGCAAGGGCATCGAGGGCCTTCTTGCGGTCGGTCCCGCCGACGTAGCGCATGCCGAGCTCGACGTTGGCGACGGCGCTCAGCCGGGGCAGCAGGTTGAAGGTCTGGAAGATGAAACCTATCTGGTGACCGCGCACGGCGGCGAGCTCGCCGCCGTTGAGCTTGCTGACCTCCCGGCCGTCGAGCTCGTACTGGCCGGAGGTGGGTTTATCGAGGCAGCCGAGCAGGTTGAGTATGGTGGACTTGCCTGATCCGGACGGGCCCATGATGGCGAGCAGTTCTCCCTTGGCGACGTCCAGGTCGATGCCCTTGAGCACCTGGAGACTCTGCTTACCCATGGGATAGGTCTTGGTGATATTCCTCAGGTGTATCATCGGCGTTCCGCTACCTTCCGATCCCGAGGACGCCGCCGCCGATCCGCGTATTGAACGAGGAGCTGGACGACGGCCCGGTATCGAGCGGCACGACCACCTTTTCACCTTCGTTGAGGCCGGAGGTTATCTCCGTGTTCTGCCAGTCACTGAGTCCGGTCTGGACCTTGGTCTGGGTCACTTGGCCGTTGGCGTCCTCCACGTTGACGTAACTCGTACCGTTGGAGGTGGACACGGCCGCGTTGGGAACGAGCAGCACGTCGGACCGCTCGGCGATGGAGATGCTGACGGTGACCGTCAGTCCCTGGCGGAGCTGGTAGTCCGTGACGACGGACTGCGGGAGCTGGCTCTGGGCCTGCCCGGTACTGCTGCTGCCGCTGCGGGAACCGCTGAAGAAGCCGCCGCCCCCGAAGCCACCGCCGCCGAAGCCGCCGGCCGGGGGCGTGAAGGAACCGGACCCGGCGGTACCGGTGGTGGTAGGACGGGTGAAGTTGCCGGACTCGATGCGCTGCTGGAGCTGCTGCGCCTGCTCCTCGGTCATCTGGCCGCTATCGACGGCCTGCTGGAGCCGCTCGGAGAGACCGGTGGTGTTGTCGGAGACCGTACCGTTCCCGGAAGCGCCGCTGCCGGTGCTGATGGGGGTGAGGGCCTGGAGCTCCACGGTGACGCCGTAGTTGACGACCCCGGAGGATATGGTGGCGGTCGGGGATATCTGGGTGACGGTGGCCGGGAAGACGCCGTTGCTCACGGCGTCGGCGGTAACGGTGGCGGTGTCGCCGGTCTTGACCTGGAGAATGTCGAGCTCGCTGACGAGGATGCTGGCCTCGAAGCGGGACGGGTCGGCGATGGAGACGGCGATGGTGCCCTTCTGGACCTTGTCGCCGCCGGCCACATTGACCTTGGTGACGATGCCGTCGAAGGGGGCCGTGATCTCCGGGCTCATGGCCTGGGCGTTCTGGAGGTTCTGGACGGCGGTATCATAGCTGTCCTGGGCCGAGGCGAGGTCCTGCTGCGCGAAGGTCAGGTTCTGCCGGGCCGTGGTCACGTCCTGTTTCGCATAGTCGATAGTCGTTTGATCGGCGTCGACGGTCTGCTGGACCTGGGCGACTGCGTTTTGGGCGTTGCTCAGCGCCAGTTCCTTGTTCTGGAGCTGGAGCTGGTCCTGCTGGAGCTGGAACTGCGCCTGGGAGGTGGACATGGGGGTAGTCCCGTCGAGCAGGCCCTTGAGCTTGGTGTTCAAATCGTTCAGGAAGCTGTTGGACCCGTCGATAAGGTCGAGGAAGTAGCTGCGGTCGGTCACGGTGAGGGAGACGCCGTAGACAGAATTCGCGTTCAAGATCATGGTGGCGGTCCGGATCGTCTGGTTCGTCTCGTCGATCTTATCGAGGACGGCTTTGATATCCTGAAGGTTGTTGATCGTGTTGTTGGCGCTCGTGACATCGAGCTGGGCCTGGGTGACCGCGAGCTGCTTGGCGGTGATCTGCGCCTGGTCGTTTGCCAGGGCGTTTATCGCGTTGGTAACGGCCTGCTCCTTGGTGGCGACGGTTCGGTTGGCGGATTCCACTGCCTGCTGGCGCGTGGCCATTTGCCGCTGGGCGGAGGTCACGGCGTCCTCGAGGGAGGCAAGGTTGGTCTGCCACTCGTCCGGGTCCAGCGTGGCGAGTTCCTCGCCTTCGGTGACCGAATCACCGACTTGCACCATGACATCGGAGATGGTGCCCTGCTGGTAGAAGAGGTCGACCGGGATGTCTTCCGTTTTTGAAAAAGCGAGATTGCCGGCGGCGGAAATGTCCAGGGTAAGATTGCCGCGCGTGACCGTGGCGGTCCGTGTGGTGGGCGCGTCCGCGTTGCTGTTGCCGGAACAGCCGGCGACGACGAGGAGGACGACCGCGGCGAGACTGCAGGCAAGGACAGCTTTAAAGCGTTTCATGGTGAACTCCCAGGCGGGTTCCCGTATCACCACGGGACTCCCCCGCAGTTCGTAGCTGGTACCACTGTACCAGAGAATTGTTAATTCAGTATATCTTGCTACCGCTTGGACGCTTCCTCGGCAGGGAGGGTGAAGGTGAAGGTGGAGCCGGAACCGGGAACGCTGGCGGCCGTGATCTGGCCGCCGTGGGCCTCCACGAGACGCCGGGCGATGGTGAGGCCCAGGCCGGTGCCGCCGGTGGCGCGCGTCCGCGACTTGTCCACGCGGTAGAACCGCTCGAAGATGTGGGCGAGTTCCCCGGCGGGGATACCCTCGCCGGTATCGGCCACGGCCACGCTGATGAAGCCATCACTCGCTTGCGCGCTGACCGTGATAGTGCCGCCGCTGTCGGTGTGGACGACGGCGTTTTCCAGCAGGTTCTGGAGCACCTGGCGGATGCGGTGCACGTCGACCGATACGGGCGGCAGGTCCCCGGCGACGGCGGCGGTGACGGCGATGCCCCGGGCGGCGGCCTTGGGCTGGACGGCGGTCACCGTGTTGTTGATGATGTCCGAGATATCCGCAGTCTGGTGGTCGAGCTTCAGCGCGCCGGCGTCGGCGAGCGAGAGTTCCTGGAGGTCGGCGACGAGGTGGGACAGCGAGCCGGCCTCTTCGGTGAGGGAGCGGATGGTCTTCTCGTCCGGCTGGACGACGCCGTCATTGATGGCTTCCAGGTAGCCCCGCAGATTGGAAAGGGGGGTGCGGAGCTCGTGGGCGATGTCCGCCACCAGGCCGCGGCGGAGCTGCTCCGCTTCGGCCAGGTTTTCCGCCATGGAGTTGAAGGAGCGGGTCAGTTCCGCTATCTCTCCGGTGCCCTCGTCCTCGACGCGGCTGGAGAAGTCGCCCTTGCCGAAGCGGGTGGCGGCCCGGGTGAGATCCCGCACCGGCGCCAGGATACGCCGCGAGAGGAGCGTGGCCAGCAGGATGGCCACCGCGATGGCGATCAGGCCGCCCCAGAGGAAGAAGCGGCCGATGGAGTTATACGAAATCGCCAGGGCGGCGCGGGTGATATCGGTCTCGTTCTCCGGCAGGATATGGACGTAGGCAACGGTACCCATGGTGGTGCGGCCGGGACTGATCGACAGACCGTTGATGGCCGTGCCCTGGTCCGCGTCCTGGTAGGTATCGCCGAGCAGCTCGCCGGACGAATCGGCGATGACGGTGTTCTGGGTGTCCGTGATGACGATGCGCCGCCCGTAAAGGTTGCCCATCTGGACGACGTAGGGCTGGACGCCGTTCCAGTTGCCGGTGAACTGGAAGAAGCGGTTGAGCTCGCTTTCCACGCGGTTGTTCTGGATGGTCTCGAGCTGGTCCTGTATCTGGACGAGCTCGCGGTAGGTGGTACGGTAGGCAAAGAAGAACGCCGCTCCCATGATGATAAGGATAATGAAAGTGAAAGCGGCCAGGAGGCGGAAGTTAAGACTGCGCCACATCGGTGTGCTCCAGCAGCTTGTAGCCGGCGCCGTACACCGTCTTGATGTACTGCGGGCGGCGCGGGTCCGGTTCCAGCTTGCGCCGCAGCTTGAGGATGTGGACGTCGATGGTGCGGTCGAAGCCGTCGAAGTCGATGCCGAGGGCGTTTTCGATGATCTGGGCGCGGCTGAAGACACGGCCCGGCTCGCGGGCCATCACGCCGAGTATCTTGAACTCGACCGGGGTCAGGTTGAGCGGATTGCCGTCGAGGAAGGCCTCGTGCCGGAGGAAATCGATATTGAGGTTACCGTAGGCGATGCTGTCCGGGCCGCGTTCCCCGGGCATGCGGCGGAGGACGGCGCGGACGCGCGCGGCCAGCTCGCGGGGCGAGAAGGGCTTGGTGACGTAGTCGTCGGCGCCGAGGTCCAGTCCGGTCAGCCGGTCGTCGTCGGTGGAGAGTGCCGTGAGCATGATGATGGGGACGTCCGATTCGGCGCGCAGCGTCCGGCAGATGTCCAGGCCGTTGATGCCCGGAAGCATGAGGTCCAGGACGATGAGGTCCGGGTGGGTCTCGCGGGCGAGGCGGAGGGCGTCCGTCCCGTTGAAGGCGGTGACGACCTTGTAGCCATCGCGGTTGAGGTAAAGTTTGACGAGTTCGACGGTCTTTTCATCGTCATCGACCACGAGAATTCTCTTTCCGGACATGACGGGCGGCACCTCCAGGGGAGCAGTTTCCTTTATGGTATACCACAAATGTTAAGAAATAATGAACAATGTTAAGACTCATTATAAACAGTAACGGGAGGGGTCGTACGACCCCTCCCGTCGGGTGGGTGTTCCGGTCAGGCGACCGGTATGATAGAGGCGTGTCGGATAAAGACTAGAAACTGGGCTGGGGGGCCGGGATCCGGAAGTACGAGCTCTGGCCCTGGGGCTGGGTCTGGTCCTGGTTCTGGGTGTCGTGCTTGAACCAGTTAAACAGGTGACCGAAGCCGCGCGGGCCGAACATCCGCCCCAGGAAGCCGCCGTTGCCGTTCAGCTGCGGGACATCGGGACGGGCGCTGAGCCAGCTGAGGTACTGGTCTTCCTGGTTCTGGGTGATAACGCCCTTCTCGACGAGCTTGTCCAGGAACGACTTCACCTGGTCCTGCTGGACCTGGGCCTGGGCCTGCTGGAAGGCCTGCTGGAGGGCATCGGTGTTGAGGGTCTCGCCCGTGATGGCCTGGTAGTTATCGGCGATCTTTTGCAGGAGGTCGGCGGTGGGGGTCGTGCTGTTGCTGCTCGTGGTCGCGCCGTTGTCCGCAAAAACAGCCGTCGCGCCGAAGATGCCGCCGATGAGGAGCAGGCCGGCGACGATGACGAGGAGTACTTTGGTTCGACGTTTCAAGGCTTTCTTTTCTCCTTTCTCAGGATGCTGGTTCCAGCATACCAGCCGATTGTTAAAAATCGATGAATTGTCATGAAGAAATTACCCCGGCAAAAAGGCGTTCGCCAGGGACTGGGTGCATGGCGTATACTGGAAAGTGAAGAAGCATGCCGCTGGTCCGGCGGCGAATCTGCTCAGGAGGTACGAATTTATGGCAATTGATCCGGTCTGTAAGATGACGGTTGACGAGAAGACGGCGCCCGCGAAGAGCGAGTATAAGGGTACGACCTACTACTTCTGCGCGATGGGCTGCAAGAAGGCCTTCGATAAGGACCCGGAGAAGTATCTGGGGAACTAGCCCGGCCGGATAACCTGACCGATCCATCCGCCGCCCGCCCCGGCTTTGTCGCCGGGCGGGCGGCAGCACCGGTTTACAAAACGCCCTCATCAGAGAGGCGGTCGATGTCCGCCTCCGAGTAGCCGAGCATGTCCGTGAGAACATCCACGTTGTGCTGGCCGAGGAAGGGGGCGGGAAAGTCTATTTTACCCGGCGTGCGGGACATTTTATAGATGGAGCCGGGCACCTTGACCGTCCCGGAGACGTCCTGCTCGATTTCCACGATGGCGTCCCGCGCCAGCAGCTGCGGGTCGTTGCACACCTCCCCGAAACTGGGCACCCGCGAGCAGGGGACGTCCACCGCCTGGAGCTTTTCCATCACTTCGGCGGTGGTCAGGCCCTGCGTCCAGGCGGAAATCGCCTCGTTTATCTCCTCGCGGTGCTGGATACGCAGGTTCTGGTTGCCGCCGAGGGGGGAATCGATGAGGTCTTCCCGTCCCATGGCCCGGTAGAGGCGGCGCACCTGGTCCAGCACCCCGGCGGCGATGAAGAGGCCGCCGTCTTTTGTTTTGTACACGTTGCAGGGGATCATGGCCGCGTGGCCGTTGCCGAGCCGGGGCGGCTCCTGATGGGCCAGGAAGTAGTACCCGGCGAACTCCACCGAGGTCAGCGTCCAGATGGCTTCCTGCATGGAGATATCGATGACCTGTCCCTCACCGGTCTTCATGCGGTGGATGATGGCGCCCATGATGGCGGTGGCCGCGAAGAGGCCGGAGGAAAGGTCCGCGATAGAGACGCCGCAGCGGACCGGCTGCTCCGGGAAGCCGGTCACGGCGGTCATGCCGCCCATCGCCTGGGAGACGGGGTCGAAGCCGGGATAGTCGCGGTAGGGTCCCGTCTGGCCGTAGGCTGAGATGGAGGCGTAGATCAGCTTCGGGTTGACGGCGCACATCTCCTCGCTTCCCAGTCCCAGTTTGTCCATCGTGCCGGGGGAGAAATTCTCCACGAGCACGTCCACCTGCTTCACCAGTTCCTTGATGATGTTGCGGCCTTTTTCGGACTTGAGGTCGACGGTCAGGCTCTTTTTACCGCGGTTCAGGATGATATAGTTGCCGCCCTCGTGGCCCTCGGTGTGGGGCCAGTCGTTCCGGGTGAGGTCGCCGGAACCGGGGCGCTCTACCTTGATGATCTCCGCCCCGAAGTTCCTGAGGTTGAGCGTGCAGAACGGCCCGGAGTAGACCTGGGTGAAATCGAGGACCTTGATACCTTCCAGAACGCTGGCCATGACTCCCTCCTTGCGTGCCGTGTGGATGGGGCCGGGGCGATGGCCCGGCCGACCGGGTGTAGTATAGCACAGGCTCGCGGGAGGGACAAAGTCAGGGAACGAGCGGCGGCAGGCCTGCCTCCAGGCGGGCGTCGTTGATATGGACGAGGACGGCCTCCTCGATCGGCAGCGGCCGGTAGCCGAAGTCCTGCCAGGTCCGCTCCATGCTGAGACGCCAGGGGAGGCCGCCGCGGGCGCCGTCGAGCTGCTCGGGATTGGGGCCGAATTCGATCTTCGCCTCCGGCAGGTACTTTTTCACCGCCGCGGCCACGTCCCGCAGGGTCAGCGGCGCTCCGCCGATGTTGTAGGCCGGATGAGGCGTGAACGGCTGCTTGATAAGAATGCGGATGAAGGCGGCGACGTCATCGGCGGCGGCCAGGGAGTGCGGCGAGTTCCCGTCCACCTCCACCGAGAAGGGCTTGCCGACGGCGGGCAGCGAAACGATGTCCGAGAACCACCGGATGACGTTCGGCGTGCGGCCGCCGTGCCCGTAGCCGATGGGCGGGCGGATGGCGGTCATGGCGAGCCCGTAGAGCGACGAGTACTGCGCCGCCAGCAGCTCGCTCAGCTGCTTGCCGATGGCGTAGGTGCTCTGCGGGTGCATGGCGTCGTCCTCGGTGACGTCGCGATCGCCGTACTCGTCCTGCGGGCCGTAGACGCCCTCGGAGCTCGCGTAGACGACCCGTTTCACGCCCATGAGCCGGGCGGACTCGAAGGCATTGCTCATGCCGAGCTGGTTGACGAGCACGCTGAGGCGCGGCCGCGTCTCGATGTCTCCCGGCAAAATGAAGGCCAGGTTGACGAGACGGTCTATCTCGTGGCGGCGGATGGCGTCGAGCAGGTTCTCCAGCTTGCTCACGTCCCCCCGGACGAAGGCGAATTTCTCCCGGTGCTCCCCGAGCGATTTCAAGACCCAGTCCTTGGGCGGGACGACGTCCATGGAAACGACCCGGGCTATCTCCGGGTCGCGGGCGAGGTGGAGGACGGTCTTGCCGCCGAAGAGTCCGCTGCCGCCGAGCACGAGCACGTTCATGACCGGTCACCTCCCGGCGTGATGAGGGGCAGGCCGGCGTCGGTGCGGGCGTCGTTGATATGGGCGAGCACGGCCTGTTCGAGTGGCAGCGTGCGGAACCCGAGGTCCTCTTCCGCCCGGCGCATGTCCGCCCGACCGGGCAGACCGCCTCCCCGCGCGGCCGGCGGCGGCTGGGTGCCGAACTCGATCCGGGCCTCCGGAAGATACCTCTTCACCGCTTCGGCGATCTGGCGCATGGTGGTGGGGGCGTTGGCGATGTTGTAGACCGGGTGCGGGATGCTCTCCGCCTTCACCAGCACCGTTACCAGCCGGGCGACGTCCTCCGCCGAGGACAGGGCGGCCGGCCCGTTGCCGTCCATCGGTACGGAGACCGGTTTGCCGACCGCCGGCAGGGACACGAAATCCGAAAACATCTTGATGATAGGCGGGAAGGCGCCGCCGTGCCCGTAGCCGAGGAACGGCCGGATACCGGCCGAGGACACGCCGTAGAGCTCCGCGTAGCGCGCCGCCAGTATCTCCACGAGCTGCTTGGTGACGCCGTAGGGGTCGCCGGGATGGAGGTGGTCGTCCTCGTTGACGGGGCGGTCGCCGTACTCCCGCTGCGGCCCGTAGACGGCCACCGAGCTTGCGTAGACGACCCGTTCGAGACCGGCCAGACGGGCCGCCTCGAAGACGTTGCTCACGCCGAGGGTGTTGACGAGTACGGCGCGGCGGGGGTCCTGCTCGAAGGCGCCGGTGAGTACGAAGGCCATGTTGACGAGGTGGGTAATTCCGTGGTCCCGTACCGCGGCCATGACCGTCTCCAGGTCGGCAACGTCGCCGTTGATGAAGGCGAACGTGCCGGCGTTGTCGCCGAGCGATTTCATCACCCAGTCGGGCGGCGGCGCCACGTCCATGCCGACGACACGCTCGATCTCAGGGTCTCTGGCCAGCTGGAGGACGATCTTGCGGCCGAAGAGGCCGCTGCCGCCGATGACGAGGACGTTCATGGCTTCTCCTTATAGTAGCCGCCCATCCTGAGCCAGTCGAAGGACGAGCGGACGGATTGCTTCGCTGCGCTCGCAATGACGGGAAGGCCCGAGACGGGCTACTCCTCGTCCGAGGCCCGGTGACCGCCGGGGTCGGCGTCGTCGAGGGTGTCCGCCCCGAGCATGACGGTGAGCTGGAAGTGGGGCCGGGTGAACTTCTTCCAGGTGATGGGGCCGTGCTTGACGCCCCGGGGGACGAAGACGGCCGAGGTCGTGTTGATGGTGACCGGCTCGCCGTCAATGTAGAAGTCCACCTCGCCGCCGAGGTCCTCCTGGTTGTTCGGGTCCGAGCCCATGTGGATGACGATTTCGTCGTAGTCATGGACGTGCTCGTAGATATGGGTAGCCGGATCCGGCATGGCGAGCGCCCAGCCGGTCTCGATGTAGGTATGGCTGCCCGGCACGAGCTTGTTGCTCATCAGGGTCATGGCCGGGTTGCGGCCGAGGACCTCCTCGACGGGGACGACCTCGTAGGCGGGCTTGTCGACGACGTATTTGCGGACGTCTTTTTCCGGGGTCATGGTCTGCCTCCTAAAGTTCGCGGATGGTCCTGAGGCCGGTGCCGATGGCGTCGGCGATGAGGCCGGGTTCCCGGCAGTCGCCGACGGCGAAGAGCTCTGGCACGTTGCCTTCGAGCTGATTATAGAGGTTCATGTTGGGAGATTGCGGGAACGCGGGGATGACGGTATCGGCGGGCAGCGTCCGGCGGGTGCCGTCGGCATCGGAATAGCTGACACCAGCGTCCGAGACGACGATGTCCTTGACGCCGTTGATGATGGTGACGTGTTTCTTCTCGAACCAGGCCAGCAGGTAGCCGAGCAGGACGTCCACCATGTTCTCGCCGGGGGCGGCCGCCCAGTCCACGATGGTCACCTTGCGGCCGCGCCGCGTGAGGAACTCGCCGAGCTCCATGCCGTGGAGACCGCTGCCGATGACGACCACCTCCTTGCCGATGGGCATCCAGAACCGCGTCAGGGAACGGAGCAGGTTCGGCCCGAAGATGTTGACATAACGTTTCAATTGCCCGTGCAGTTTCGCCGTGCTGACGACTTTTTTATGGGTGATGCCGGGCAGGTCCGGCGTGAAGGGGAGGCCGCCGGCGGCCACGATGACCGCGTCCGGTTTCTGGCTTTGCACGAACGAAGCGTCCACCGCCCGGCCGGTCTCGACGGTGACACCGAGCTTGCGCACCTGTCGCTCCAGGTAGGCGGTGAGGGCCGGGATGTCCTCCAGGTCGGTGCCCTTGACCATGGCGGCCAGCGGCATCAGCCCGCCGAGCTTCGCGTTCTTCTCGTAGAGGGTGACGTCGTGGCCGCGGAGGGCGGACACGCGGGCGGCCTCGAGACCGGACGGTCCCCCGCCGACGACGATGACCTTTTTCTTCTGAGTTGTTTTCTCGATGGTGTTGAAATGGGCGCCCATGAAGGCGTTGACCCGGCAGCGCCGTGTGCCGAGACAGTTCTCGCAGGCGGTGCAGGGCGCGATGTCCTCCAGACGGCCCTCCCGGACCTTGTTGGGATAGTCCGGGTCCGCCTGGAGACGGCGTGTCATGCCGATGAAGTCGGCGCTGCCGTCGGCCAGGGCCTGCTCGCCGAGGAAGCAGTCGAACTTGGCCACGACGATGACCGGGATGTCCACCACCTTCTTGACCGCGGCGGCGAGCCGGACATTGGCCGCGGCGCCGCACTGCGTGGCGTTGTACTCCGGCGGGAACTCCCGGATGGGCAGCGGCGGTTCCGGGAAGAAGAAGACGTCCGTCAGGTAGGCGCCGACGTGGTAGCCGAGCCAGTGGCTGCGGACGTGGACGGAGTCCGCGCCGGCCTCCTGGAAGAGGCGGGCGTACTGCAGGGCGAGGTCAGAGGTGAGACACTGCTCGTCCGGGATGCCGGCGAGGCGGCCGAGCTCGATGCCGTTCATGCAGATGGAGACCGGGAAATCGCTGCCGAGACGCTTCTTTATCTCCCTGATGATGCTGCAGGCGAAGCGGGCGCGGTTCTCCGGGCTGCCGCCGTAGTCGTCGGTGCGGCGGTTGAAGAAGGGGGAGAGGAAGTTGTGCCCCAGGTGGCTGCTCGCCGAGTTGAACTCCACCCCGTCGAAACCGGCCTTCTGGGCCCGGACGGCGGCGCTGGCGAACTTGTCCACCAACTCCTCGATCTCGGCGACTTCCAGCGGCCGCGGGGGCTGGTTGTGGAAATCGTTCGGGGAGGAGAAGCTCACGGCGGAAGCCCCGATGGGCTCGCCCTTGTAGGGCGGGTCCGGCGCCAGCCCGAGCGGGTTCTCCCAGGGGCCGTCATGGTTCATCTGCATGAAGGTGGGGCAGCCCCGGGCGTGGATGGTCTTGACGAGTTCGGCAAGGCCTGGTACGTACTTGTCGTCGTCGATGCGATAGCGGTCGCGCCAACGGGCGCCGCGCGGCCACTCGACGGTGGGTGACTCGACGATGAGCAGCCCGACGCCGCCGCGGGCGAGGGAATCGTAGTAGTTGAGGACGGCCGGGTTCATGGTCGTCTCGTCCTCGTGCCACATGAAGACCCCGGCGCCCGTCTTGATGATGCGGTTGCGGGTGGTGACGTTCCCGATCTTGCCGGGGCTCATCAGTCTCTCGAAGCGGCGGTCTGCTGGCATGGTCGTTCTCTCCGTAGCGTATTGGTTATATGGTAGCAGGGGTTAGGGATATTTGTAGCAGAATGGCCGGAGAAAAGCAACTTTCAACAACGTTTTGACAAAACGTCACGGCGTGCTATCATGTGCCCGGAGGGGTATTGTTGATGAAATTGGTAGGGTTATTGACCTTACTCGTGCTGCTCGGGGTGGGGACGCTGCTGACCGGCTGCCGGGCGGCCACCGGCAAGGCCATGCCCGGTCCGACGGCGGTGACTCCGGCCCCGGCGGCCGCCGCCCCGGTTCCGGCGGCCGCTGTGCCTGCCGCCGACTTGAAGTATCTCCCCCAGGACGGCTGAGCGTTCTCGGGAGGCATGGACCCTCTTGCAGGGTCGGGTTTTAAAATATCCGCCAACGGTACGCTTGTCGCGGACAACTGCACGAGTCCTTAGGTTTCGTTGAACAACCGGGAGGTGAACGATGACCGAGTACGGCAAGTACATCATCACCAAGGACCTCATGCCGCCGATGGCCCCGGATCTCACCGAGCTTATCGACGGCCAGGTGCGGGCTGGCAACACCCTCGACCGCACCTTGCTGCTCGGCCTCCAGGACTCCATTGTCAAGGGGAGCTTCTTCGCCGGGTGCGAGATCATCTGGGGCCTCACCGGCGACGGGCCGGTGACCATCGAGGCGCCCCACACCCATGACTTCGACGAGGTCATCGGCTTCGTCGGCACGGACCGCTCGCAGCCGCGCTCGCTCAACGGGGAGATAGAGTTCTGGCTCGGCGGGGAGCAGCACCTCATCACGCAGACGTGCCTCATCTTCATCCCGCACGGGCTGACCCACTGCCCCATCTACTTCCGGGAAGTCAACACGCCCATCGTCATGTTCGAGGCCGGCAACAACACGGCCTACGTCAAGGGTTAATCGCCCTTGTTGTAGTGCTCGCCCATGCCGGCGGTGAAGTGGAAGACGGGTTTTTTGATGGACTTCCAGCGGATGGGACCGTGCTCCACGCCGGCTGGAATGAAGGCCAGGAAGCTGTGGGTGATGTTGTTCTGGTGGCCGTCGATCCAGCACTCCAGCTCCCCGCCGAGGTCGTTGGGGTTCTTCGGGTCTGACCCGATGAAGGCGATGACCTCCGGGAAATCGTGTTTGTGCTTGCCGATGGTGCCCTCCGGTCCCTTCTTCTCCGCCCAGTCGCCGCCGTAGAACCAGGCCGTCTCCATGTAGAAGGCGCCTTTGATGACCTCGGAATCGAGGGAGAGGAGGCGGTCGCCCTCGACGCCTGACTGGTACTGCGGCGTCCACGGGGCCTCGCCCACGTCCCACTTCAGCTTGGTGACGATGTAACGCTCGTCGTAGTCCGAGTATTTCGACATGATAGTCCTCCGTTTATTTGTCCTGCATCGCGACCGTCTGCGACTGGGGCATCAGGGGCAGCCCGCCGCCGACGTGCATGACCTGCCCGGTGACGTACGAGGCGAGGTCCGAGGCCAGGAACAGCGTGGTCCCGGCGATGTCCTCCGGCGTGCCGACGCGTCCGATCGGCACTTCCTTCCGGCCGATTTCCGCGAAATAGGCGTCCGGGTCCGGGATGTTGCGGAGCACCGGGTCCCAGAACGGCGTGCGCACCGGCCCGGGGCAGATGCAGTTGACGTGGATATTATGGGGGGCGAGCTCGAAGGCGAGGTTGGTGCTGAGCCCGATGACCCCGCCCTTGGCCGCGTGGTAGTGCACCACCGAGACGGCCGGGTCCACGGCGCCCATCGAGGAGAAATTGATGATCTTGCCGTAGCCGTTCTTCTTCATGTACGGCACCGCCGCTTTACAGCAGAGGAAGGCGCTCTTGAGGTTGAGGTCGATGAACTTCTGCCACTCGTCCTCGGTGACCTCTTCCAGCTTCTCTCCCTGGATGTCCGGCACGCCGCCGGCGTTGTTGACGAGGATGTCAATTTTGCCGTACTTCGACGCGGCGGCGTCCGTCATGGCGTTGACCTGGGCGCCGGAGGTGACGTCGCACTTCACGAAGAGGCCGCCTATCTCCTCGGCGGTGGCCTCGCCGTTGACCTCCGAGATATCCGCTACCACCACTTTGGCGCCTTCGGCGGCGAACTTCCGGGCGATCCCCTGGCCGATACCGACCGCCCCTCCGGTGACGATGGCGACCCTGTCTTTCAGTAACACGCTGCCTCCTTCGGGGTCCGGACCGGCGGCGGGCCGGAGGACCGGCTATATTGCCTGATTACGACTATCTTACGCGGTACGCCATAAAGTTGCAATCCGGCTGGAAAATGGTGCAAGATAGTGCCATACCCGCCTCCGGCGGGGCAGGAGGTCAGGAGCATGCCCGATGGCTACATGGGAAAAGTCCTGGAGGTAGACCTCTCTAGCGGCGCGACCGGCGTTATCGAACCCGGTGAGGATGTCTGCCGGAAATTCCTCGGGGGGTACGGGCTCGGCGCCCGGCTCATCTTCAGCCGGCAGAAAGCCGGGGTGGACCCGCTCGGGCCGGAATCGTATCTCGGTTTCTTCGTGGGTCCGTTCACCGGTACGCCGGCCATCTCCGGCACCCGCTTTACCGTCTGCGGGAAATCGCCGCTGACGGGCGGCTGGGGGGACGCCAACTCCGGCGGCTACTTCGCCGCCTACCTGCGGTTCGCAGGGTACGATGGCATCCTGATCAAGGGCGTCTCGGAAAAACCCGTCTATCTCTATATCGACAACGGCACGGCCGAGCTGCGGGATGCCGCCGGGCTCTGGGGGAAGGACACCTACGAGACGGACGACCTCCTCAAGGAGGAGCACGGCAAGGACGTAGCGGTGGCCTGCATCGGCGAGGCGGGCGAGAAACTCTCGCTCATCTCCGGCATCGTCCATACCAAGGGCAGCGTTGCGGCGCGGTCCGGTCTCGGGGCGGTGATGGGCGCCAAGCGGCTCAAGGCGGTCGCCGTCAGGGGCTCCATGACGGTGCCCCTCCACGACGAGGACCGCATCAGGCAGATGCGGAAGGAGTACCTGGCCCGTCTTGGCGGCGAGCTGGATTTGATGCGCCAGTTCGGTACCACCTTCACCACCGTACCGAGCATCGAGTCCGGGGACGCCCCGGTGAAGAACTATAAAGGCATCGCGCAGGAGGACTTCCCGGATTCCGCGCCGCTCGGGCAGCACCCGCTCGCCGAACACAAGCTGAAAAGGCAGGCCTGCTACCAGTGCCCGGTCGGCTGTGAGTCGATCCTCAAGGGCTCCGACGGCGAGTACCGCTGGGACGAGGGCACCTACCGCCCGGAATACGAGACCCTGGCTATGCTCGGCAGCAACTGCCTCAACAACAATCTGGAGTCCGTCATCAAGGCCAACGACATCTGCAACCGGCACGGACTGGACACGATATCCGCCGGGGCGGCGGTCGCCTTCGCTATGGAGTGCTGGGAGAATGGCCTCATTACCGCCGAGGACACGGACGGGCTCGACCTCGCCTGGGGCAATCATCGCTCCGTGGTGGAGCTGACCGACCGCATCGCCCGGCGCATCGGCATCGGCGACCTGCTGGCGGACGGCGTCATGCGGGCGGCGCAGAAGATCGGCAGGAGCGCCCCGGACTACGCCATGCACGTCGGCGGCCAGGAGATACCGGGGCACAATCCCATCGCCACCCCGAGCCAGGGCACGACCTACCTCTCCAACGCCACCCCGGCCCGGCACACCCAGGGCTCGGAGGCCCACCACGGCGAGGGCCTGCTGCCGGAGTTCGACCCGCACAAGCCGGAATCGCTGGCCAGGGCCTACACCCGCGGCAGCAACTTCCAGCATATCCTCGCCTGTACCGGGATGTGTCTCTTCGTTAATATGTGCCTGCCCCACGTCAACGGCCTGCGGGACTTCCTCAACGTGCTGACCGGCTGGGACACGACCATCGAGGAGCTGGTGGAGACCGGCGAGCGTATCGCCGCCATGCGGCAGGCGTTCAACGTCCGCGAGGGCCAGAGCCTGAAAGACCGGTCCATCGCCGGGCGGATGACCGGCCACCCGCCGCACCCCCGCGGTGCGCTCGCCGGCGTGAGCGTGGACACGCCCCGCAACGTGCGGGAGTATCTCAGGCTCATGAAGTGGGACGAGACGAGCGGTATCCCGTCCAAAGAGCGGCTCGAAGAGCTCGGGCTCGGCGACGTGGCCCGGGAGATATACTAGCGAAATCGATCTAAATGACGCTAAGGAGGACCCGATGACTCTGGAAGGAAAAGTTGCCCTGGTGACCGGCGCCGCCAGCAAGCGCGGTATGGGGAGGGCCGTCGCGCTGCGGCTCGCCCGCGAGGGAGCGGACGTTATCGTGGCGGACAAGTTCGCCGCGCCCAAGAGCCTGTTCCCCGGTGACGAGAACTGGGGCGGTCTCGACGAGGAGGTCAAGGAGATCGAGGCCGCCGGCCGCAAGGGCATGGCCGCCGTCCTCGACATCAACGACGCCAGGAACGTCGACGAGACCTATGAGAAGATTTTCAAGACCTTCGGCAAGCTGGATATCCTCGTCCACGCCGCCGCCATCCGCGGCCCGGTGGGTACCCCCCTCGTCGACCACACCGAGCAGGACTGGCGCTCCGTCATGGACGTCAACGTCATCGGCTCGTTCCTGATGTGCAAGGGCGCCGCGAAGCACATGATCGCCCGCGGCGAGGGCGGCAAGATCGTCGTCTTCTGCTCCATGGGCGGCACCCACGGCATCAACGGCAGCTCCGCCTACTGCTCCTCCAAGTGGGCCACCATCGGGCTGGTAAAGACGCTCGCCCTCGAGCTCGGCCCGCACCATATCAATGTCAACGGCATCAACCCCGGCGCCATCATCACCAACCTCCGCGACGAGACCTTCCAGAAGCGCGCCGAGTCCCAGGGCGTTTCCTGGGAGCAGGCCCAGCAGGCGGACTACAAGATGGTGGGCCAGATGATCCCCTGGGGCCGTATGGGCAACGTCGACGAGGTAGCGGACCTCGTCTATTTCCTCTGCTCGCCGGCGTCGGACTACATCACCGCCGAGACCATCGGTATCACCGGCGGCATGATCTAGCCATGGACGCGATCGAGCGGTTCGTCGACCTCTTTACCGAAGGGGACTATGCCATATTGCCCCCGGCGGCCGTCGTGGCGGTGCGCCAGGAGGTGCTCGACAGTCTGGCGACAGCGCTCGGCGGGCGGGAGCAGCGCGGCGTCCCGGCCCTCGTCGACATGGTGAAGGAGTTCGGCGGGGCGGGGCAGAGCACCGTCATCGGCCACGGCTTCAAGTGTCCGGCCCCCAACGCCGCCCAGGTCAACGGGACGATGATCCACGCCCTGGACTACGATGACGGCCACCCGGTGGCGCAGGTGCACATCGGCTGCGTGACCGTTGCCACGGCCTTCGCTGCGGCGGAGCGGCTCGGCGGCATCAGCGGAGCGAAGTTCACCAGGGCCGTCGCCCTCGGGGCGGACTTCCTGGCCCGGCTCGGCCTGGCGAGCCGTCCCCACGGCAGTCTCATCAAGTCCGGCTGGCACCCCACGCCCTCGTTCGGCTACCTGGGTTCGGCGGCCGTCGCCGGCATGTTGATGGACTTCGACAAGGAAACCCTGACCAACGCCATCGGCATCGCCTACCACCAGTGTGCCGGCAACTCCCAGGCTGTCAACGATGGCGCCCTCACCAAGCGGATGGGGCCGGGACTGGCGGCCCGCGGCGGCGTTACCGCGGCCCTCATGGCGGCACGCGGCATCACCGGGGCGCACAATATCCTCGAAGGGGAGTTCGGCTTCTTCAACGTCTACCACGGCGGCGACTATGACATCGATATCCTGACGGACGAGCTCGGAAAGCGGTTCGAGGTCGTCAACCTCGGCGACAAGCCGTACCCGTGCTGCGGGTTCTCCCACGGCTTTATCGACGCCGCCCTCTCGCTGAGGAAGCAGCATGACATTCAGCCGGAGCACATCGCGGCCGTCCACGCCTGGTGCGGCCTGACGAGCTATGAAATTTCCCAGCCGCCGGCGGTCAAGACCGCTCCCCGCAACCCGGTGGACGCCCAGTTCAGCCTTCAGTGGGCCGTGGCGACCGCCCTCCTCAGGGGAAAGGTGACCATCGGTGATTTCACGCCGGAGGCCATCACCGACCCGGCCATGCTGAAGCTTGCCCCGAAGGTGACTGCCGAGCACGACCCGGGCATGGACACCCACGGCGTCGGGCCGGCGCGGCTGCGCATCACCCTCGACGACGGGACCGAATACGAGGAATATGTGCCGCACTGCCTTGGGAGCGTGGAAAACCCGATGCGCTACGAGGACGTCGTCCGCAAGTTCCGCGAGTGCGCCGCCGGTTACCTCACGCCGGAGAAAACGGAAGAAGTGATAGAGCGCGTCACCCGGCTGGAAAGTCTGGCGGACGTAACGGACGTTATCCGGCTCGTCGCCTGACGGCTACATCGGTCGCGTGTTGGCGAGATCGATGCCGTCCCAGGCGGCCCGTTCCGCGTCGAAAGGCGCTTCCGTCACCTTCGCGTCGAGGTCCCACAGCATCGTCGCCCGATTCTCTCCGTAGACCGGCCATTTCCCGGCGCTCGCGCAGGAGGGGTCCCCGGTCTTCATGAAGGCGATGGCTGAATCCTGCAGCTTCTCCGCCAGCCGCGCCGTTTCGGGGGTGGTGCCGGTGAACACGGCGTCGAGCGCCCCGAAGAGGAACGGGTTATCGAGCCCGTGCATGGCCCCGAGCGCGCCGCCCATCGCCGGCGAGGGGTACGTGAAGAGGTAATTGTAGGCCTTCGCGCCGTTGTCCCGCTGGGCTTCCACGAGCTGGATGGTGGGAATGCGGAACATCATGTCCGTGTTGATGGCACCGAGGATGTCCGGCGGGGCCACGTTCTCACCGCGGGACTGCTTGCTCTCGCGGTAGGCTTTCACCAGGCCGGGTACTTTGTCAGCCGGCAGTAGCTTGCCGAGCCGGGCGATGACGCCCGCTTCGTCGATGTCGCGGATGGCCGGGTCGTTGGCGTTCATGGCCTTGAGCTCGTCGCGGGCGTTGCCGGCCATGAGGGTCACGTTCCTGGCGGAACCGTTCCGGATGGAGACCATCGGCATCTCGGTGAAGTCGGACCCGTCCACCACCGGCTGGAACGGCGTCGCCCGGTACTCGGACGCCCGCAGGCGCGCACTGAGCTCCTGCTGGCCTTCGAGGAGCTTTTGTGGGGTCAGGGCATAAATGCCGTCGATGTCCTTGCCGGTGAGCCCGAAAAGAGCAAGGTACTGGCGAGTGACCTTGACGACGCTCTCCAGTGTACCGATGACGTTGGCGGCGCCGCTCCGGTTCATGGCTTTGGAGAACAGGCCCCGGGCGGCCGGCATGGCCAGCAGCGCGCCGACACTCATACCGCCGGCGGAGAAGCCGCCGATGGTGATGTTCTCCGGGTCGCCGCCGAAAGCTGCGATGTTGTCCCGCACCCACTCGAGAGCGGCTACCTGGTCGAGCAGGCCCTCGTTGCCGGTGGCCGGTATTTTCCCGCCGGTGACCTCACTGAGGTTTATGAAGCCGAGCGCCCCGAGCCGGTAGTTGATGCTGACGACGACCATATCGCCGCGGCTGGCCAGGACGCCGTCGTCGAGAAACCCCTCTGTCCCGGCGCCCATGATAAAGCCGCCGCCGTGTATCCAGAACAGGACGGGACGCTTCGCGTCGTCGAGGCCGGGCGTCCAGATGTTGAGCGAGAGGCAGTCCTCGCTCTGTGTTTGGCTGCCGAAATCGGGCACGCCGGGCGCGTTCGCTGAAGGGGGCATGAGGTTCTGGAAGGAGATGCACCCGTATTCCTTGGCGGGCCGGACGCCGGACCATGGTTCCACCGGCTGTGGCCGCCGCCAGCGCAGGTTTCCGACCGGCGGGGCCGCGTAGGGTATGCCCTTGAAGATGTGGAGGCCGTTCAGGACGAACCCCTCCACCTGGCCGCTTTTGGTCGTGACGATAGAGTCGGCGTTGCTCATGGCACCTCCGGAATGAATACGTTTCGGCCCGGTTACTTGTCGAGCGCCTTGTAGAAGTCGTGCTTGCCGTGCGCGGCGTCTTTCACGCCGCGGTCGCGCCGCTCCTTGAAGAAGTTGTACTCGTCCGGCTCGAAGCTCATGTTGGTCGTCATGGTGTGCATCATGTAGGAGTGGGTGAGTCCCTGCGTGACGCCGAGGATATCGTAGAGATAGTGCCGGGAGACCTTGCCGAGGGCGATGCCGTCGCGCGGGTACTTGGCCAGTCCGGCGGCGAGCTCGTTGACCTCCTCGTCCAGCTTGTCGGCCGGGACGGCCCGGTTGATCATGCCGATCTCGGCGGCCTCCTTGCCGGAGACCATCTTGCCGGTGATGCTCAACTCCAGCGCCTTGGTCAGCCCGACCCGCAGCACGAACATCGGCTCCATGGTGAGGCCGGCCAGTCCGAGACGCTCCTCGACGTGGCCCAGCTTGCAGTCATCGGAGGCGACGATGAGGTCGGCGTTGAGGAAGTAGTTGAGCCCGGCACCGAGCAGGTGCCCGTGCGCCTGGACCACCGTCAGCTTGTGGCAGAGGAGCAGGTCCTGGCACTGCTGCCAGAACGTCTTGCGATCGAAATGAACCCGCACCCGCTGGCTCGGTTTCTTGTTCTTCTCGCCGGACTTGGGGGCCTGCC
>CAZOMF010000004.1:0-33560 GCA_964580635.1 uncultured Dehalococcoidaceae bacterium | reverse complement strand
TGGGGGCGGCCGGCCTGGGGGGGGCCGCCCCCAGCGTCCGGACCGCACGCATCCCGTCTCCCATCACTCTCACCACCCGCCCGTCCACCCCGGTCATTCACCGGGACAAACACCCCGCAAATGCTCTATAATAGGCTGGCGGCAATCCCGGTATTCCCGCGCCGCCGCATCACTCCGCCGCAACGACATCACTGACGGGAGGTAACCGCGACCGTGTTCAAAGACCCTGATATCGAGAAACCAGCCCTGCAACTGAAAAAAGAGAGATACGAGCGGATCCACACCGCCCACACCCTGGGTGTGCCGGACCGCGTACCCGTCACCTGCCCCATCGGCTTTTTCCCGGCCAAATACGCCGGCATCCCTTACTCGGCCGCCTACTACGACTTCGATTCGTGGTACGCCGCCTATGAGAAAACGCTCGAAGAGTTCCGGCCGGACTCCTTCGGCGGCATGAACTTCATCTCCGGCAAGGCAATGGAGATGATAGACCCCAAGACGCAGCGCTGGCCGGGCCACGGCGTCGACGAGTACCACGGCTTCCAGGCCATCGAGATAGACGGGCTCCAGGCGGACGAGTTCGACGAGTACATGAAGGACCCGAACGACTTTTTACTGCGCAAGCGACTACCACGCATCAGCGACAACCTGGCCGGTCTCGGCAAGATACCACCCCTCTTCGAGATGCTCCACGGCCCCGCCGGGCCCCAGAGCCTGGCCATGGCCCTCTCCGACCCGGACGTCGCCAGGGCCGTCGCGGTACTCCAGAAGGCGGGCCGTGAGATGCGCCGCGTCATTCCCAAGCAGATGAAGTTCGCGAAACTGCTCAACCGGTATGGCTACTACAGCACGCGCATGGTGGGCGCCATGCCGCCTTATGACGACCTCTCCCATACCATCCGCGGCATGAACGGCATCATGTTCGACATGTTCCGCCAGCCCGACAAGCTCATCGAGCTGTGCGAGTTCATCTGCAACGAGACGCTGAGCAAGGCGCCGCTCGTGCCGGACGAGAACGGCGAGATGCGGGTCTTCATGACCAACACCCGCGGCTCGGACGACTTCCTGTCCAAGAAGCAGTTCGACCGTTTCTACTGGCCCACCTTCAAGAAGCTGGTGGACGGCCTCTGCGCCAAGGGGGCCACGCCGTACATCTTCTTCGAGGGCACCTTCGACTCCCGTGTCGAGTACCTGCTCGACCTGCCGAAGGGGCAGTTCGTGGCCCGGTTCGACTGCACGGACATCTTCCGCGCCAAGGATATACTGAAGGGCCACTGCTGCATCGAGGGCAACGTGCCGTCCTCGCTCCTCCAGGTGGGGAGCAAGGAGGACGTCATCGCCTACTGCAAGAAGCTCATCGACGTGTGCGGCAAGGACGGCGGTTACATCCTCTCGCCGCGCAGTTCCACCGACGAGGTCAAACCGGAAAACCTGAAGGCCATGATCGACTTCACCAAGGAATACGGCGTCTACCGCTAGCGAAGGGGCGACCGGGTTGACAGTATCCTCGTGCGGCTGGAATGGCACCGTCCGGGCCTTTCTGGACATTCCGCCGGAGACACTGCTCGGCGAGCTGGCGGCGCAGCACCGGCGGAGCCTGCTCGAACCGCCGGGCGAGAGCCAGGTCCGCGCCTGGCGGTCCTCGGCGGAGGCCCTGCGAGAGTGCTTCACGTCGCTCATTCGCGAACATCCTTCGACCGGTGAGTACGGGCTTGTTTTCGAGTACGAGCTGCCGCGGGAGCGGGGCCGGCGGCCGGACGTCGTGCTACTGTCCGACCGGGAAGCCTTCGTGCTGGAGTTCAAGGAGACGGACGCGCCGGCCCGCGCCTACATCGACCAGGCGGCGGCCTACGCCCGCGACCTTCAAAATTACCACGCCGCCAGTCGCGGGCTCCGGGTCAGGCCGGTCCTTGTGCTCGTGCGGAGCACCCGGCCTGACACACGCGTCGATGAGGTCGATATCGTGTCCGGGGCCACACTGACGGACTTCCTGAAAAAATCCGTCGATAGGGCCGCCGGTAGACCCGAGCTATCATTGTGGCTCGACGCCGGGTACGAACCATTACCGAACATCGTCGAGGCGGCGCGGACGCTGTTCCGCCACGAACCGCTTCCCACTATCAAGCGGGCGGAGGCGGCTGGCATCCCGGCGACACTGCACGTCCTGCTGGACGTTGCGGAGCGGGCGCGGGCCAGGCACGAACACCACCTGGCCATCGTCACCGGGGTGCCCGGGTCCGGCAAGACGCTCGCCGGGCTGCAGCTGGCCTACAGCGATAGCCTGGCGACGGACGAGAACCCCAACCCGGCCGTCTTCCTGTCCGGCAACGGGCCGCTCGTCGAGGTGCTGCGGGACGCCCTGAAGAACAAGGTCTTCGTCCAGGACGTCCACGGCTTCCTGAAACAGTACGGCGGCGAGAGCACTCAAGCGCCGGCGGAGCACATACTGGTTTATGATGAAGCCCAGCGCGCCTGGGACCGGAACAAGTCGCGGGAAAAACGCGGCGTCCGCGTCTCCCAGCCGGAGGACTTCATCCGTATCGCGGAGCGGGGCCACGAGTGGGGTCTCATCGTGCTGCTGCTGGGAGAAGGCCAGGAGATCCACGTCGGGGAGGAAGCGGGGCTGCGCCAGTGGGACGAGGCCATCGGCATGGCGGGCAATCGGTGGAGGGTCCATTGCCCTGCGAGGCTGTCAGAGACATTTACTCGCGCCCGGGAGGTTCGTATTCATCAGGAATTCGACCTGAACATTTCCCTGCGCTCCCACCTCGCCGGGGACGTGACCCGGTGGACGGACGAGTTATTACAGGGCAATCTCGCCCCGGCCGGCAGTCGGGCGAAGCGCATCCGGGAGCAGGGGTTCGACATCTACCTGACCGGCGACCTGGAACAGGCAAGGGACTACGTCCGGACGCGCTACGTCGGCGACCCCGGCAAGCGGTACGGCCTGCTGGCGTCCTCGAAGGCAAGGGACCTCGAGTTTTACGGCATCAGGAACGATTTCTACACGACGCGGAGCCTGAAAATCGGGCCGTGGTATAACGCCGCCCCGGACGACCCGCGCTCGTGCTGCGCCCTTACGAGCACGGTGACCGAGTTCGGGTGCCAGGGCCTGGAACTGGATTTCCCCCTCGTTTGCTGGGGCAGCGACATGCTGTGGGACAGCGGCGGCTGGCGAACGCCCATGTCCAAGATAAACGCCAGGAACCCGCGTACCCTGCGGCTGAACAGCTACCGCGTGCTGCTGACGCGCGGGCGCGACGGGCTGTGTATCTTCGTGCCCCCGGCCCGCCGCTACGAACCGACCGTCCGCGCCCTGCTGGCGGCCGGCGCCGTACCTCTTTCATAGCAGCAGACCCATCACCGTACTCTGCACCCCAATTATCTCGTATTTTGGAATAAATATCCTGTCCCATAATTATATTCGGATTTTGACGGGCAATCCGCAATGTGCTTAACTGTCTTTATACACACTACGCCGAGCTACCGGTCAAGAGGGAGAGAAACAAAATGACCAAATGGCATGACTATCTGAACAGTGAAGGAAAGGCCCCGCCCTGGCCGTACCGGGTGGACTATGACAAGGAGCGGGAGGTGGAGGCCGATGTCCTGGTTATCGGCGGGGGCATCGCCGGGTGCTGGGCGGCCATCACGGCGGCGCGGAACGGCGCCAGGGTGATCATCGCGGAGAAGGCCAATACGACCCGGAGCGGCTCCGGCGGGCCCGGCTGCGACCACTGGTGCCAGTGCCCCGCCAATCCCCACTCCAAGGTCGACCCCGACGAGTGGGCCAAGGTCTGCGCCACCCACCCGGGCACGATGTCGGCGGTGCCGAAGAGCACGCTCGACTACCCCTACGGCAACGGCATGGGCGCGCAGATCACCTGCCGCGAGAGCTACGATACGCTGCTCGAAATGGAGCAGATGGGCGGCCAGATACGGGACGTCAACGACGAGTACGTCGGGGCCGAGGGCCGCTACGACGACAAGTTCATGTTCTCGCCGCGGACGAGCCCCGAGCACAGCATGGAGCTCGTCATCCGTATCTGGGGCGCCAACTGGAAGCCGCTCCTGAGAAAGGAGTGCCAGCGGCTCGGCGTGCAGATCTTCGACCGGGTCATGGTCACCAGCCTGCTCAACGAGGGCGGCGTCCAGGGTAACAAGGTCGTCGGCGCGACCGGGTTCAACAGCCGCACCGGCGAGTTCCTCATTTTCAAGGCGAAGGCCACCATACTGGCGGCGGCCGGCGATTTCTACATGTGGATGCTCGATACCGAGCACGCCGGCAGCAAGCAGTTCCGCTCCCGCACCGCCACCGGCGACGGCGTCTATATGACGTGGAAGGCCGGGGCGGACCTCGTCCTGATGGAAAAGACGATCCCCCTCATGCTGGGGACCGGCTACAAGCACACCTGGTACGGCGGCGCCGGCGATGCCAGCTACGAGAACGTCCCGCTGGTGGACGCCACCGGCAAGCAGCTGCCGTGGCCGACGCAGGGCTGGAAGGACGGCGGCGAGATGCGACCGACGCCGCAAGAGCTGCAGGCCATCCGCCAGGGCATCATGAAGGGCGAATGGCAGCTGCCGTTCTACGGCGATTTCCCCGGCATGAAGCCGCTCGAGCGCGAGATCACCTGGCACATGATGCTGGCGAACGAGTCCACCACCAAGGTCATCACCGATACCTACGAGCGGGCCGGCTTCGACCCGGCCAGGCACCTCCTCCAGAACTACACGTTCATCGAAGGCGAGACGCACTCGCAGTGGCGGACCGCCCGGGGCGGTGGTCCGCTCGTCGACTGGGACATGAAATCGACCCTCGACGGCCTCTACGTGGCCGGCGAGCAGCTCTTCTCCCACGGCGATCACAGCTTCGCCGCCTGCACCGGACGGTACGCGGGCCGCAAGGCCGCCGCCTACGCGAAGGAAATCGACGCCCCGAAAGTCTCCCGGGACCAGATAACCCTCGAAAAGAACCGGGTCTACGCCCCGGTGAAGCGGACCGACGGCGTCGAGTGGAAGGAGCTCAACGCCGGCATCGCCCGGACGATGCAGTACTTCTGCTCCGAGTACAAGACCGAGCGCCTGCTCAAGATGGGCCTCGACCAGCTCAACGAGATCGAGGAGGTGTTCGTGCCGCGGCTCTATGCCCTCGACCCGCACAAGCTGATGCGGAGCATCGAGGACCTCAGCATGCTGGCCCACGCCAAGATGACCATCTACGCCTCGCTGGCCCGGAAAGCCAGCAGCCGGGGCCTCAACTTCTACCGGATCGACTACCCCGAGCTCGACCCGGAGGAATGGGGCAAGTACATCAGCATCCGGCTGGAGAACGACAAGGTGAAGGAAGGTTCGCTGCCGGTGGACTTCTGGGGCAACATGAAAGAGAACTACGAAGCGCACAACCGCGACTACACCGGCGTGTACAGCGGGAAATAAGGAGAGTATCATGGCCGAGATAAAGCTCAACGCCCTGCCCAACCTGGTCACCCCGAACACGCCCGTCGTGTACGATCCGGACAAATGCGTGGCCTGCAATACCTGCGTCGAGGTGTGCCCGGTGGACGTGTTCATCCCGAACCCGGAGAAGGGAAAACCGCCCATCATCCTGCACCCCGACGAGTGCTGGTACTGCGGCACGTGCGTCAACGACTGCAAGTACCCGGGCGCCATTTCCTTCAACTGGCCGATGCAGCAGCGCGGCTCCTGGAAGGACAAGGTGACCGGCGAGGTCATGAGGGACACCTGTTAATCGCGTTACCGGACAACTTCGAGTAGCAAAGCCCCCGGCGAATGCCGGGGGCTTTTATTTACGGGAAACGAGATCCTTCGGTCGTCCGCCTTCGGCGGTCTTCCTCAGGATGACACGTACAGTAAGACGACGGGGGAATCAGTAGTTTTCCGCCAGCACCTCGAAGAAGGCCTGGGGTTTCTTGCAGGCGGGGCAGCCCTTCGGGGGTTCCGGGCCCTCGTGGATGTAGCCGCAGTTGGCGCAGTGCCAGCGGACGGTCCCGGGTTTCTTGAAGACGGTGCCGTTCTCGACGTTGGCGGCCAGCTTGCGGTAGCGCTCCTCGTGGAAGACTTCGACGCTGGCCACGTTCTTGAAGGCGACGGCGACGGCGTTGAAGCCTTCCTCGCGGGCGATGCCCTCGAAGTCCGCGTAGAGAGTGGTCCACTCGAGCCTCTCGCCGGCGGCGGCCGCGTTGAGGTTGCTCAGCGTGTCCCCGACAACGCCGGCCGGGTAACTGGCGGTAATCTCGGCATCACCGCCCTCGAGGAAGCCGAAGAACATCCTGGCGTGCTCCCGCTCGTTACCGGCGGTCTCCTCGAAGATGCTGGCGATCTGCTCGTAGCCTTCCTTGCGGGCCGCCTCGGCGAAGAAGGTATAGCGGTTCCTGGCCTGGGACTCCCCGGCGAAGGCCGCCAGCAGGTTCTTTTCCGTTTTGGTTCCCTTGAGCGATTGCGGCATGTTTCTCCTCCTCAGCAGCCCTGTCGGCTGCGATAAATGATACCGACCCGGGTCACGATTTCACGCGGCCGATGGCGGTGAACAGCTTGAGCGTGTCCGCCACGTCCCAGTGCTCGGCGATGAGGCCGTCCTCCATGCGGAAGATGTCGACGGCATCGTAGTTCAGCTTGTTGCCGGTGGGCGGGCAGCCGAGCCACTCGTGCGCATGGGTGCCGGTGGTGGTGGACCACAGCACCACCAGGTCGTCCTCGGCAACAATGCGCTTCATGGTGTAGGCGAAGTCCGGGATACCGGCGAAAATCTCCTCGAAGAACTGCACGAAGCCGGCCTTGCCCTGCGGGCAGTCCTCGTTGTGCTGGATGTAGTCGTCCCGCATGATCTCGTCGAGCCTGCTGAAATCATGCCCGCGGAAGACCGTCTCGTACAGGGTCAGGACGGCCCGCTTGTTCCGTTCCAGGTCTGCCATGATTTCCTCCTTTGGTGATAACTCCGCGCTTACTCGTAGAAAGTGATATTGCCGGACCAGTTGCTGTAGTAGTCCGCTTTGAGGGCGATGGGCTGGAACAGGATGGGCTTATCGACGCGCTTGAAGGTGAGGGGCGTGTGGATGAGCCCGGCGGGAACATGGACGATGGTGGGCCGCTCGATGAGGCAGACCTCGCGTTCCTCGCCCATGGAGAGTTCGATGGTGGCGTCGAACTCGAACATGTCCTTGAGGTTGCCGCCGAGGAAGCAGAGGAACTCGTCGAAGTCGTGGGTGTGGGGGATGCGGTCGAAGAGCATGGGCTTATCGATGTAGCGCCAGGCCATGGAGAGGCCGGCGGAGGAGCCGAACTGGCGGGCGGCGTCGATATAGGGGCTCGGGTACGGCATGGGGATCTTGGGCTGGTTGCGCAGCTCCGGCTCGGTGAGAAAATATTTGGCGTACTTGCTTTCCGGCATCGTGTAATCCTTTCGAATCGATTTCCAGTCTCCCCCTATTGTAGTCGAAATGCCGGGGCAATTTGAAGCGCGGCGGCGGAGTGGCAGCCATCCGGCGATAGTGCTACATTCTTGATAGAGACAGATTCAGGAGGCATACCATGGACGTAATCGAAGCAATCGCCGCCCGGCGCAGCGTGCGGGCCTTCAGCCCCGCACCCGTCCAGCGGGAGACGGTGATGAAAATCTTCGAGGCCTCGCTCAACAGTCCGTCCGGCGGCAACGGCCAGCCGTGGGAGGTGTTCGTCGCGGCGGGGGCGACGCTGGAGCGCATCCGGAACGCCTACCAGGAGCGGGCAAAAGCCGGTCCGGGCGGACCGCCGCCGGGGCGGCCGCCGCAGCCGGCCTATATCCAGGAGCGGATGGCGGTCATCAGGCGGGAGCGCTTCGAGCTGCTGGGGCTCGATCCGAACGACCCCGCCTCCGGCAACGTGTTCACAGAGTGGGGAGCGCGGATGTTCGGGGCGCCGGTGGTGGCGGTCATCTGCATGGACAAGGAGCTGTCCTCGCAGCTGGACATGGGGTTGTTCATTCAGACGGTCTGCCTGGCGGCCAAGGGGTACGGCGTCGATTCCTTCATCGCCGGGAGCCTCATTTCCCACCAGGACGTGCTGCGGCAGGAACTGGGGATACCGGAAGGTCTGACCATCATCACCGGCATCGGGCTGGGCTACCCGGACCCCGAGGCCATCATCAACACGTACCGGAGCCCGCGGCGGCCGCTCGGCGAGGTGGTGCGCTACAAAGACTAGGACAGCCCCCCGGCCCGCGCCCGCTGCGCCCGGACTCTTTGAACGTACCGGGCCAGGTCGAGCAGCTTTGGATAGGCGTACTGCAGAAAATCGGCGTAGGCTTCACAATAGTAGTTCCGTTCCAGACTGCCGCCCGGCGTCATGTCCCGGTCGCGCCGGCAGCCGCCCCGGCAGAGGAATTTCCACCGGCAGTCCTGGCACTGCGGCACGGCCGCGTGCGAGCTTTCGATAAACCGTTTGCAGGTATCGGTCCGGTAAAGCTCGAGCAGATCGTGCTCCCGGATAGTGCCGAGCTTCCATTCGTCGGTGACGTAAAAATCACACGGGTAGACGCCGCCGTCCGCCTCGAACACGAACTGGCACTGGCAGGAGCCGAGCAAACTGCACATCTCGGGAGGCTCGCCCATGACCATCCTGACCAGGTTATCGAAGTACCGGACGCTGACCTCCCGGCCGCCGATAAAATCCGCGTACCACCGGTCGAAGAAATGCTTCAGGAAGAAGGCGTAGCGATCCGGCTTGAGCGAGTAGCGGTGGGCGCCACGGTCGTTATCCTGCGGATCGATGCAGGGCATGAACTGGAGGAAGTCGAACCCGCGGGCCTTGAAAAAGTCGTAGAGCTTCTCCGGCTGCCGGGCGGTCCGGTCGGTGACCACGAACAGGATGTTGTAGGCCACCTTGTACTTATCGAAGAGGGCGACCGTGCGCATGACCTTCTTGTACGTCCCCTTGCCGCCGGCCCCGACGCGATAGGCGTCATGCAGCTCGAGGGGGCCGTCCAGGGACAGACCGACGAGGAAGCTGTGGTCATGGAGAAAGGCCGCCCACTCATCGTCGATGAGCAGGCCGTTGGTCTGGAGCGCGTTGTTGACGGTGACGTTGTTGACGTTGTGCTTCTCCTGGAGCGCGACGACCGAGCGGAAGAAGTCGAGGCCGCAGAGGGTCGGTTCGCCGCCCTGAAAGGCGAACGTGGCGACGCCGGAGGCGAAGCGCAGGACCTTCTCGATGATGGTCTCGATGGTATCCAAACTCATGAAACCGAAATCAGCCACGGCGCGG
Organism: uncultured Dehalococcoidaceae bacterium; assembly: GCA_964580635.1. Lineage (GTDB taxonomy): Bacteria > Chloroflexota > Dehalococcoidia > Dehalococcoidales > RBG-16-60-22 > DAOUEG01. The sequence continues at coordinate 24,299 of CAZOMF010000004.1, read as the reverse complement.
CTGTTGGCCACGTCATGGTAAAAGCAGTACTGGCACTTCAGGTTGCACTTGCTCGAAGCTGGTTTGATGAGCACGCTGACCGGCGGCATGCGGCGAATCCTCCAAAGGAACTACCCTTCTATACTAGCCCGACGAGGGAATAATTGCCAACCGGACGCCGGTGGTTTCACCAAAAGAAAAAGCCCCCGGCATTGCACCGGCGGCGGCACGATGAGAAAGCCTTTCCCGCACCAGCCAGACGAGCGGTCATTGCGGTGTCCGGCCGGCCGGGCGCGTTCAGAGCAGAGGACCGCTCCGCCGAACCAGAACGCCCGGCTAGAACGAGGGAGCGGTACGGACTTCCGGTACCGGCCGTGAGCAGGCGGCGCCGTGCCGCCGCGGTTTTTACCGGCTTTTGACATTTCCTTTACATCGTCCGAACAAGCGTCTGGTACAGTGGAGACAAGGTATCCGCGACCCTGTCCAGGAGGTGCCGCCAATGCTCTACATCGTCCAGGTAGATTTCCTCTCGGGAGGCGCGCTGCCGCCGGACGAATTTTTCCGGCGCATCAATGCCCGGTGGAGCTGTCTCGAAGAACCGCACGCGACGGATGAAACCAGCGAACCGGAGCGCCGGACCCGCCGGGGGATCTGCATCGCCGAGCTGGACTCCATCCAGCAGTTCAGCATCGATATTTCCATCATGCCCGGCGTCGGCATCGCCAACATCGAGGTAATGCCGCTGGCGGCCGCCGATCCCGCCCTGACGCGAGACTAACTTCAGGCATTCTCCCCCCCACCCGGTCGCTCTGTCCCCCCAAGGCGACCGGGTACGTCTTAAAAATACACAGGCCCGGACGTACGTGTCCGGGCCTTTACTTCGGTATGGCTGCCGCAGCGGCTATTTCACGGGCACATCAACCCCGTCAGCATGCCCGAACCAGCTCCGGAGCGCGGTGACAAAGGGGGCGGACCGGGCCGAACCGTTGAGCTCGGCGGCGTGGACGGCGCAATAGGCCTTGCCATCGATGATGGTCGCCCGCCGAACGGGCTGCCGACAGGTAGCGCAATGGATATGGGCGTACTCACTGAGGACCGTCCGCTGTTTCATCGTATCCTCCCGACTGCTTTCCCGCAGGTTACCAGACCGAGGTACGGGCTGCGTTCGGGCTTTGTTACCGGAAAGTTAATGTTTCTTAAAATATAGCGGGCCGCGGGCTACTCCCCGAACTTGTACCCGAAGCCATGCACCGTCAGCAGGTGACGAGGCTCGGAGGGGTCATCCTCGATCCGCTGGCGGAGGGATCGGATGTGGACGTCGACGGTACGGGTCCCGCCCTCGTAATCATAGCCCCAGACGCGTTCCACCAGCGTCTCGCGATCGAAGACCTGGTCACGGTGCTCCATGAGAAAAGCGAGCAGCCGGAACTCGCGCGGGGAGAGCTTGACGGGGGCATCCCGCAACGTTACCTGGTGCCGGGCGAGGTCCACCTCGAGGTCCCCGGAGCGGAGCACGGCCGCCGCCGTTGTCACGGCGGCATCAGCATTCGGCGGGGGCTGCCAGGCGGAGCGGCGGAGGGCCGAAGCCACGCGGGCCATGAGCTCGCGGACGCCGAACGGCTTGGTGATGTAGTCATCGGCGCCCAGCTCCAGTCCGACGACCTTATCGACCTCCTCGGTCTTGGCGGTCAGAAGGAGAATGGGCGCGTCCATCTCGCGGCGGAGGATACGGCAGACCTCGAGGCCGTTCAGGCCGGGCAGCATGATATCGAGGACGATGAGGTCGGGCTTCTCGCGCCGGGCGGTATCGAGGGCGGCGGAGCCGTCTTTTTCCAGGAAGACGGTATAGCCTTCCCTGGTCAGATTGTATTTCAGAACTTCCAGGATGTTGGTGTCATCATCGACGACGAGTATTTTTCCAGAAGCCATACTACGTACTCCATCCGGCACCCGACCGGCAGGTGATGACCGTCCGGCGGGATGGAAAGTGAAGGCAGCGGCGGGCGATGCCCGCCGCTGCCTTCGGAATGCGTTACTGCTGCAGCAGTGGCTGGCCGTTGTACTTGATGGACTTGATGAGGGCTTCCGCCTTGCTGACGGCGGTGCTGGAGAGGGGAGCGTAGTCCAGGCCGGCGCAGTACTGCTGACCGTCGTGGATGGCCCACCAGAGCATGTTGACGAGGGCCAGGCCGGTGGAGGCGTTGGTCTGGTTGACATAGGCGAGGACCCAGGTGAAGCCGGCGATGGGGTAGGCGTCCGGATTGGAGGAGTTGGTGATCATCACCTTCATGTCGTCGGGGAGATCGACGCCCTGGGCGGCCGCGGTGGTCGCCTCGATGGAGGGGGCGATGTAGTTGCCGGCGGCGTTCTTCAGGAGCACCCAGGGCAGGTTGTTCTGGATGGCGTAGGCGAGTTCCACGTAGCCGATGGCGCCGGGGATCTGGGCAACCTGGCCGGCCACGCCGGCGTTCTTTTCGCCGCCGATGTCACCGGGCCAGTTGACGGAGGTCGCGTTGCCGACCTCGGACTGCCATTGGGAGCTGACCTTGGAGAGGTAGTTGGTGAAGATGTAGGTGGTGCCGGAGCCGTCCGAGCGGTGGACGACGGCGATGTCCTCGTCGGGAAGGTTGACGCCCGGGTTGAGGGAGGTAATGGCGGGGTCGTTCCACTTGGTGATCTTCTTGAGGTAGATATTGGCCAGGACATCAGGGGTCATCTTGAGCGTGCCGGAGGGGATGCCGCTGAGGTTGTAGGTGATGGCGACGGAGCCGCTCGTCATGGGGATGTGGAGGATGGGTCCGTGGGCGGCCTCGGCGGCCGCGATCTGGTCGGCGGTCATGATGCCGTCGCTTTCACCGAAGTTGACGGTGCCGTCGGTGATGGCCTTGATGCCGCCGCCCGAGCCGATGGCCTGGTAGTTAACCTGGACGCCGGAAACATTGGCGTATTCCTGGAACCATTTGGTGGCCAGCGGGGCGATGAAGGTGCCGCCGGCGCCGTTGAGGCTCATCGCCTGGGCGATGGAGGTGACCGTCGACGTGGCGGTCTGGGTCTGCGTCTGAGTGGCGGTGGTGGTGGTCGTGGAGCCGCAGCCGGCCAGCATGACGGTGAGAACCGTGATGACCGCGATAGCAAGGACCAGGGTCTTTTTAAACTTAAACAAGTGCTTCCTCCTTTATCGGTAGTGTCGGTGTTCCGATACTGTTCACTGCCGCGCGCCTCCTCCCGGCATCAGCAGATAGCTTTGTAGTCTACAACTCCATTATCGGGGCGGCACTTTAAAGCCATGTTAGGCTTTTGTTTCGTCAGTTTAAAAAGATATTAAAGTTGTGTTAAAGAAGGAGCTGGCGTTGACATCGCCGTGAAAAGCCGATAGCATCGATATCAGGAACGGTTACTGATTATGAAGCGACGGGACACGGCACAGCGGCAGGCGATCCTCGACTACCTGAGCAGCGTCGTCACCCACCCCACCGCGGACGAAGTCTACCAGGAAGTCAGGAAGGCCATGCCCCGATTGAGCAAGGGGACGGTGTACCGCAATCTCAAGCTGCTCCGGGACCTCGGTCTGATAGCGGAGCTCGACCTGGAAGGGGAAGTGCTGCGCTTCGAATACCGCAAGGACCCGCACTACCATTTTCGCTGCAAGAGCTGCGGCGCGGTGCAGGACATCGTCGTGCCGGTGGACCGGGACCTCGACCGCAAAGCCGCGGCCGCCACCGACCTGGACATATCCGGGCATCAGCTCGAATTCAGGGGACTCTGCAAGGAGTGCCAGCGTATACAAAACAATCCGCCTGAAGGAGGAACATCATGACCAGCGATAACATGAACCCGATAACAAGCGGCAGGGGCACCTCGAACCGGGACTGGTGGCCGAACCAGCTCAACATCAACCTGCTCCACCAGCACCCTGCCAGGAGCAATCCCATGGGCAAGGGCTTCAACTACGCCGAAGAGTTCAAGAAGCTCGACCTGGCGGCCGTGAAGCAGGACCTCTACGCGCTCATGACCGACTCGCAGGACTGGTGGCCGGCGGACTTCGGCCACTACGGGCCGCTCCTGATCCGGATGGCGTGGCACAGCGCCGGCACCTACCGCATGGGGGACGGCCGCGGAGGCGCCGGGTCCGGCACCCAGCGCTTCGCGCCGCTCAACAGCTGGCCGGACAACGTCAACCTGGACAAGGCGCGCCGGCTGCTCTGGCCCATCAAGCGGAAATACGGACGGAAGATTTCCTGGGGCGACCTCATGGTCCTGGCCGGCAACTGCGCCCTCGAATCGATGGGATTCAAGACCTTCGGCTTCGGGGGCGGACGGGTGGACGTCTGGGAGCCGCCGGAAGACGTGTACTGGGGGGCGGAAAGCGAGTGGCTCGGCGACAAGCGCTACTCCGGCGACCGGGACCTGGACAATCCGCTCGCCGCGGTGCAGATGGGTCTGATCTACGTCAACCCGGAAGGTCCGAACGGCAACCCGGACCCGCTGCTGGCCGCCAGGGACATCCGCGATGTCTTCGCGCGCATGGCCATGAACGACGAGGAGACGGTGGCCCTCATCGCCGGCGGGCATGCCTTCGGCAAGACCCACGGCGCCGGCGACCCGGCGCTCGTCGGCCGCGAGCCCGAGGCGGCTCCTATCGAGGAGCAGGGCCTCGGCTGGAAGAGCGCGTTCGGCACCGGCAAGGGCGACGACACCATCGGCGGCGGGCCGGAGGTCATCTGGACCAACACGCCGACGCAATGGAGCAACAACTTCTTCAGAATCCTGTTCAGCTTCGAGTGGGAGCTGACCAAGAGCCCGGCGGGCGCCTACCAGTGGAAACCGAAAGACAATGCCGGCGCCGGAACCGTGCCGGACCCGCACGACCCGTCGAAAAGCCGCGCGCCCTCCATGCTGACCACGGACCTGGCGCTGCGGTTCGACCCGGTCTACGAGAAGATCTCCCGCCGCTTCTACGAAAACCCGGACGAGCTGGCGGACGCCTTCGCGCGGGCCTGGTTCAAGCTGACCCACCGCGACATGGGCCCCCGCACGCGCTATCTCGGCCCGGAGGTCCCGGACGAAGAGCTCATCTGGCAGGACCCCATCCCCGCCGTGGACCATAAACTGGTCGACGACAAGGACGTGGCCGGACTCAAGAGCAAGGTGCTGGCCTCCGGCCTCACCGTATCCGAGCTGGTCTCGACGGCGTGGGCGTCGGCGTCCACCTTCCGCGGCTCCGACAAGCGCGGCGGCGCCAACGGGGCCCGCATCCGCCTGGCGCCGCAAAAGGACTGGGAGGTCAACCAGCCCGCCCGGCTGGCGAAGGTGCTCCAGACCATGGAAGGAATCCAAAGGGAGTTCAACAACGCACGGTCGGACGGCACAAAGGTGTCGCTGGCCGACCTCATCGTCCTGGGCGGCTGCGCGGGCGTCGAGCAGGCAGCCAGAAACGCCGGCCACGAGGTGACGGTCCCCTTCACACCGGGGCGCATGGACGCCTCGGCGGAGCAGACCGACGCGGCCTCCTTCGCGGTGCTCGAACCGGTGGCGGACGGCTTCCGCAACTATCTCAAGAAGAAGTTCTCGGTCACGGCCGAGGAGCTGCTCATCGACCGGGCGCAGCTGCTGACGCTGTCGGCGCCGGAGATGACGGCGCTCATCGGCGGCCTGCGGGTGCTGGGCGCCAACTACGGGCAGACCAAGCACGGCGTCTTCACGACGCGGCCGGAAACCCTCACCAACGATTTCTTCGTGAACCTGCTCGACATGGGGACCGAGTGGCAGCCGACGGCGGACGAAAACGTCTTCGAGGGCCGCGACCGCGGCACGGGCGAGCTCAAGTGGACCGGCAGCCGCGTCGACCTCATCTTCGGCTCCAATTCCCAACTCCGCGCGGTGGCGGAAGTCTACGCGTGCCAGGACGCCGGGGACAAGTTCGTGAACGACTTCGCGGCGGCGTGGAACAAAGTAATGAACCTCGACCGCTTCGACCTCGCCCGATAGCCGCGGCAACCGGCAAAAGGCAGCGTTCCGGATTGTACCGGGACGCTGCCTTCATATATCATCGTACTATCCGCTCTGCCGGATACTACCAAACACATGTGAGGAAAGCCAATGTTTACCGAAGGACTTTGCGAGTTCATTGATCGAACAAACTACGCGGACCTGCCGCAGGGCGTTATCGACACCGCCAAGAAAGCGATCCTCGATAACCTGGCCGTGACCATGTCCGGCAGCCAGGAACCTTCCGGCCGGATTATGAGCGAGATGGTGCGGGAAAGCGGGTCGGCGCCGGAAGCGACCGTGATCGGGGCCCACTTCAAGGCGGCCCCCGGCCTGGCGGCGCTTGCCAACGGCACGTCGGCCCACACCCAGGACTACGACGACTGCCTCGACTTCCCTCACGCCGGCCTGGCGCACCCCAGCGCCGGGACCTTTTCCGGACTGCTGACCATCGGTGAAAAGTATCACCTGTCCGGCAGGGACCTGCTCGAGGCGTACTGTCTCGGCGTCGAAGCCTACGGCACGACCGGTCTTCTCGTCGTTGAAAGCGGCGTCGGGAACCGTGGCTGGGAGTGGACGGGCACGCTCGGCGTTATCGGCGCGACGGCGGCGCTTGCCAAGCTGCTGAAACTCAACCGGCGGCAGACGAAGAACGCCCTGGGCATCGCCTCAACCATGGCGTGCAGCCTGATACGCAATTTCGGGTCGTTCGCGGGCCACATCCACGGCGGCAACGCCGCCCGGAACGGCATCGAAGCCGTCACGCTGGCGCAGAAAGGCTACGATGCCACCGGCAACGACGTCATCGAGGGACACGGCGGCTACTACAACGCTTTCTCCGGCAATCTCGAACCGCTCCCGGAAGAGGTCCAGCGCCAGCGGCTGGACTCGCTCGGAAAGCCGTGGAACCTGGCCGACCCGGGGCTGATGTTCAAGTATTATCCCTGCGCCCACATCTCCCATTTCGGCGCGTACGCCGGGCAACAGCTGCGGGAGAAATATTCCTTCGACTGGCGCGGGATAGAGGAGATCGAGTTCCGCCAGCCCAGCGTCCTGCGCCGGAACGCCGCCCCGCCGGACCCGGAAACCGGGGTGCAGGGCAGGTTCAACATGGGCTATTGCCTGTGCCGGTCGCTGATACACGGGAATATCGAGTTCGGGTTCTTCACCGACGATGCGGTAAAAGACCCGGATACGCGGGGCCTGATGAAAAAGATACGGTGGGCGGTCGCCCCTCAGGAGGACCGCCCGGGGCCGTTCGGCCACCAGGAAGTCGTCCTGAAAATGGAGAGCGGTGATACCTACCGCTACAAAGTAGACCATCCCAAGGGAGAACCGCAGAACCCGCAATCGCCCGAAGAGTTGGAGGCCAAATTCAGGAAATGCGCCCGGTACGCTGACTACGACGAACCGGTTATTTCCCGGGTCAGGGACATGGTAGCGGATTTCGAACACCTCAACGACGTCGCCGAACTGACCGGGCTGCTGGCGTAGCACTCGGGCCGTCGGCAATGCGGCACCCTGAACACCGCCTCAAAGCGGGAGCGAGTCCGGACAAGGAAACCCTGCCTGCCGAATGTTATCCGGCGGGATTTTTTTGCATTCGGCTTGTCACATCATTATCGGTTGTGGTATATAGAACAAAGATTGATTCGATTTGTGAACCATTACGGCAGATCGAACAGCGTTCATAATTCCTGAAAGGAGTCGATTGATATGACCAAATGGCACGATCTGGTAAAGCAAAACGGCACGCCACCGCCCTGGCCGTATCCGATCCGGTACGATGACGAACAGGTCATCGAGGCGGACGTCCTCGTGGTCGGGGGCGGCATCGCGGGCTGCTGGGCGGCCATCAGCGCCGCCAGGAGCGGCCTGAAGGTAGCGCTCGTGGAAAAGGGCGACACCATCCGGAGCGGCTCGGGCGGCCCCGGCTGCGACCACTGGTGCGTGACGCCGGCCAATCCCCACTCCAAGGTGGACCCCGACGCATGGGCCAAACTGCTCGTCGAGCATCCCATGCACGCCGGCACGCCGCCGACGGGACCGCTGCCGATCAACTATTCCAACGGCATCGGCACCCAGATCCAGTGCCGCGAGGACTGGGATACCCTGCTGGAAATGGAGCAGATGGGCGGCCAGATACGGGACGTCAACGACGAATGGGTAGGCGCCGAGGGCCGCTACGACGACAAGATAATGTTCTCGCCGCGCATGAGCCCCAACCACAGCACCGAGGTGACCATCCGTGTCTGGGGTAGTACCTTCAAGCCCGCCCTGAAGAAAGAGTGCAAACGCCTCGGCGTGCAGATCTTCGACCGGGTCATGGTGACCAGCCTGCTCTCGGAGGGCGGCGTCCAGGGGTCCCGGGTCGTCGGGGCGGCCGGCTTCAACAACCGGACCGGCGAGTTCATGGTGTTCAACTCGAAGGCCACCGTGCTGGCGACCTCCACCAACCTCTCGATGTACCTTATCAACACGGAACTGGCCGGCATGAACACCTTCCCCGGCTCGCGGACCAAGACCGGCGACGGCTTCGCCATGGCCTGGAACGCCGGCGCCGAGCTTACCCTGATGGAAATGACGGGGCTGCTGGCGATCGGCACCGGGTACAAGCATACGTGGTATGGCGGGGCCGGCGACGCCAGCTACGAGAATATCCACATCGTCGACGACAACGGCAAGGCGCTCCCCTGGCCCGTGCAGGGCTGGCCGGACGGCGGCGAAATGAGGCCTTCGCCCGCCCAGATGCAGCAGATCATGGAAGACGTCAAGGCCGGCAAGTGGGCCCTGCCCTTCTGGGGCGACTTCCCCGGGATGCCGGACATCGAGCGCAAGGTGACCTGGCGCCTGATGCTCGGGCAGGAATCCAAGACCCTCAACATCATCGATTCCTACGAAAACGCCGGGTTCAACCCCGACAAGCACCTGCTGATGAACTACACCGCCATCGACGGCGACACTCCCTCGCAGCACCGGAGCGCGGGACGCGGCGGCCCCACGGTGGACTGGGACCTCAAGACCACGCTGGACGGCCTGTACGTCGCCGGTGAGCAGATGTTCGCCGCGGGCGACCACAGCTACGCGGCCTCCACCGGTCGGTACGCCGGCCGCAAGGCGGCCGCCTACGCCGCCGGCATCGACAAGGCCCCCTACTCCAGGGACCAGGTCGCGCTGGAAAAGGCCCGCGTCTACGCCCCGGTCAAGCGGACCGAGGGCATCGACTGGAAGGAGCTCAACGCGGGCATCGGCCGCGTGATGCAAATGTTCGGCGCCGAGTACAAGACGGAACGGCTCCTCCGCATCGGGCTGGACATGCTGAAAGAGATCGAGGAAGTGCACGTACCGCGGCTCTACGCCCTCGACCCCCACAAGCTGATGCGGGGCATCGAGGACCAGAGCGTACTGACCCACGCGCGCATCACGCTGGAAGCGTCGCTGGCGCGGAAAGCGAGCAGCCGCTACCTCAACTTCTTCCGGATCGACTATCCGGAGGTCGACCCGCCGGAATGGAACAAGTTCGTGACCGTCAAGCTGGCGAACGACAAGGCCGTGGCCGGCGAGCTCCCCCTGAACTACTGGGGCGATCTGAAGGCCAACTATGAAGCCCACAACCGGGACTACACCGGCGTCTACGCGGGCAAATAGGAGAAGATATGAACGATACGAATAAAGTGTACGCGATGCCCAATATCGTCACTCCCAACTCGCCCGTCATCTACGATGAGAACGTCTGCACCGGCTGCAACCACTGCGTCGAGGTCTGCCAGGTGGATGTCTTCATTCCCAACGAGGTGAAGGGCAAACCCCCGGTCATCCTCCACCCGGACGAGTGCTGGGCCTGCGGCTGCTGCGTCAACGACTGCCCGGTACCGGGCTCCATCCGTTATAACTGGCCGGTCCAGCAGCGGGCCTACTGGAAGGACAAGGCGAGCAACCAGGTCATCCGGGATAAACTGACCTAGCACAAAGAGACAATACAAATCCGTTACACCGAAGCCCCCGGCGTTGCGCCGGGGGCTTCTTTTTGCTCGCTCCGATCGTCATTTCCGCTTCGCATCACCCGGCCCGTTTCCCTCTGTGAACCGGCAACTTTCCTGTTTTTTACCTGTTTGTTTCATTGACTTACCATCCCGAAATGGTGAAGATAAGGGGAGAAAATGGTTAGAAAATGGGGAGAATTATAGGCTGCTGACATTTATGTAAAGTATGACGCAACCGAGAACGAGTGAAAAGTAAACGGGAACATATGAAACTGCCCAGAATCTCCATAGCTGTATGGCTGATGGTGGCGCCGCTGCTGCTGGCGCTGCCGGTATTTACCGCCGGCGGCCACGGCGATACCGGCGCTGTCTTTTCACCGGAACCGGGCATCGTCGTGCAACAGGCCGGCGCGGCTGAAGCCATCCAGTGCCGGGATACCGGCGGCGGTCAGGACGGCCTTCCGGTCGTTCGCACGAGCGTCTACGCTACCTCGATATATATCCCCCTGATCTTCCTGTTCAAGACCAAGCGGAAGAGGAAGAAAGAGCTGGTACCCGTTCCGGACACGGTGGAGAACCGGCAGCTCTGAGGAACACCCCGTCAGGCCGCCCCCTCAGGAGATCCCGGCGACGAGAGCGGTAACGGAGTGCGGCTCGAAGGTATAGCTCAGTTTCCCGTTTTGCGCAGCTATCCGGTGCTCCTCCGTTCCAACTTGGTCAGGCGAGTCAAACGTATTTTCCGCCTTGATGTCCGGTCCGTTGACGACGTACGCGGTGACCGGGCCGGCGAACGTACCGCTCCCCAGTGAGATTTCCGTCTCCATTCCCTCCGTCCGGCTGCGGTTGACGACGTACAGCACGAGCCGCCTGCCCGCCTCGTCGAGGGTGGCGGTCACGTCCAGCGTACGCACCCCCTGACAATCCCCACCGGAGAACGTGTCCCCTTCCCACCAGACATCGACGGCCGTGCCGCCGCAGGTGCGGCTGTAGAGCTCGAAGGGATGGAAGATCGTTTGCAGGACGAGACCGTCCGGGCGGGTGAAAACGGGCGCGATGACGTTCACGATCTGGGCGATGTTGGCCATCTTCACCGTGCCGGCGTGGCGGATGAACGCGTTGAGCTGGACGGCGGTCATCAGCGCGTCCTCCAGGTTATAGGTCTCCTCCAGCTTCATGGTATCGCGCACCTCCGGCGGGAAGGTGCGGTACCAGACGTTCCACTCGTCGACGGCGAGGTGAACGGGATGCTGTATTCGCCGCTGCAGGGCCATCGCACGCACGAGCCCTTCAAAGGCAGACAGCCGCTCCTCGACGAGCTCGGAGAGGGCCATGTACGCCTCGAAATCGTTTTCCGGGTTGCCGAGGTACCAGTGGAGCGAGAGATAGTCCACCAGGTCGCCGGCCTGCTCCAGCAGCAGCTGCACACGCTCGACCCAGTCGCCGTTCCAGTCGGAGACGGCCGAGGCGATGAGCTTGATGCCGGGGTCGGTCCACTTCATCACCTTGCCGAACTCGGTGAAGGCGCGGGCGTACTCCGCGGGCGTTTTGTAACCGGTCTGCCAGTGACCGTCCACCTCGTTGCCGATGCCCCAGTACTTCACGTTATGAGGCTCCATAAAGCCGTGCGCACGACGCAGGCCGGCGAGCGCCGTGTCGCCGATACCGTTGCAGTACTCCACCCAATCCCGCGCTTCCCGCATATCGCCGTCGCCGCAGTTGACCACCAGGTACGGCTCGGCATCGGCCTCACGGCACCAGGCGATGAACTCGTTGGTGCCGAAGGTGTTGGGCTCGGTATCGTGCCAGGCCAGCTCCATCCGGGCCGGCCGCTCGTCCCGCGTCCCGACCCCGTCCCGCCAGCGGTAGCCGGAGACGAAGTTGCCGCCCGGGTAACGCACGATACTCACCCCGAGGCGCCGCACCGCGTCCAGGACGTCCCGGCGGAAGCCCTGCCCGTCCGCAAGGGGCGAACCCGGCTCGTAGAGGCCGCCATAGATGCAGCGGCCGAGGTGCTCGGCGAAGCTGCCGAAGATGTGCCGGTCGATGATACCGGTCACGCGCCCGGGGTCCACCTTGATACGGTTCATCGCTTACCTCCGTTTTCTTCCAGCACCAGCCTAGCACGGCAACGTTCGAGAAGCAATACGGGGATTTGCAGGACGAGGCCGGTTTCTACTAAAGTAGGGTGGATGACTTCCTCACGAGAAAGGAGAGGCGCTATGAAACCGCTGAAGATAGGATTTGTCCCCGCCCACCGCGAACCCTTCGACGAAGAATGGGCGATCACGATGCGGCAGCGCTGCCTGGACACGTTCGCCGACATTCCCAAGTTGGAGATCATCGTGCCGGACGAGAAGCTCACATCGGGCGGCTGCGTGCGGGACGACGGCGAGGCAGAGAAGGTCATCGACCTGTTCCGGAAAGAAGGGATAGACGGGCTTGTCATCGGCACGATGACCTTCGGCGACGAGGTCTCGGCGCTGACGATCGCGGCGGCGTTCCGCCATAAGCCGGTGCTGCTCTTCGGCACCAGGGAAGGCCCGTTCACAGCGGACGGCAACCGCCGGTCGGACTCGTTCTGCGGCACGCTGTCCGTCTCGTCCGGGCTGCACCGGCGGCAGATACCCTTCCTTTTCGGCGGCATCGTCTTCCCGGAGGAAAGCGGCTTCCGGCAGGCGTTCACGGACTTCCTCCGGGTCTGCGCCGTCTCCCGCGGGTTCACCGGGGCAAAGATAGGCCTGGTCGGGCCGCGGCCGGAACGTTTCGAGACCTGCATCTTCAGCGAAGACCTGCTGATGCGGAAGTTCCGGCAGCGGGTCATCCCTATCGACCTGGCCGATATCATGAGCGTCGCCGGCGCTCCGAAAAATTCTCCGGCCCTTGAAAAGATGACGCATGATATCGCGGCCGGGGCCGATGCGTCCGGGATAGCTTCCGGCACGCTGCAGACCATCGCCGGGCTGGAGTACGCCCTCGAGCAGTTCGCGGCGGAGAAGGGGCTCGCGGCGATGGGCGTCCAGTGCTGGACGGCCATGCAGAGCGTCTACGGCCTCTCGCCCTGCCACGCCATGGGACGCCTGACCGACCGCGGGGTCATGACCTCCTGCGAGGTGGACATCTACGGCGCGCTCACCATGCTGCTCCAGTACCTCGTCTCCCTCGGCGAGACGGTACCGCATTTCATCGACTGGACCATCAAACACCAGGAAAAGGACAACGTCTTCCTGGCCTGGCACTGCGGCAACGGGCCGCCCTCGCTGGTGTCACAGGAGAGCGAGGTCTCGCTGAGCTACCACAGCATCCTCGGCCCCTCGCTGGGGCTCGACCGCTCCATGGGCACCGGCGAGTTCCAGCTGGCGCCGGGTCCGGTGACGCTCTGCCGTCTCCAGGAGCATGACGGCCGTTTCAAGCTGCTGGTGGCCGGCGGGACCATCATCCCCGCTCAGGAGAAGCTGCGCGGCTCCTGGAGCTGGGTTGAAGTCCCGGACCTGGACCGGCTCTACGCCACGCTGGTGAGGGAAGGCTTCACCCACCACGCCAGCCTCGTCCACGGCGATCGCTCCCGCGCCCTTATCCAGGCCTGCGAGCTGCTCGGCATCGAGGCCGTCGTCGTCTGACCGGCCCGCGAAAGGAGTACCATGTTCAAGTTCGGCGTTGATTCACTCATCTGGACGGAGGAGTTCACCGAAGACGACCTGCCGCTCATCGCGAAGGCGAAGGAACTGGGGTTTGACGTCATCGATATCAACATCAGCCACCCGGAGCGGTTCCCGGTCCGGGCGGTCAAGGACAAGCTGAAGCAGGTGGGCATCGAGGCCGTCACCACCATCGGCCTGCCCGCCGCTGCCAACCCCATCAGTCCCAAGCCGGCGGTGAGGCGCCACGCGCTGGAAACGCTCAAACTGCTGGTGGACATCAACTATGAGCTCGGCTCGAAGATACTGGGCGGCGTCCTCTATTCCTCCTGGGGTTACCTGACCGGCCGGTGCCGCACCGAGGAGGAGTGGGCGTGGTCGGTGGCGGCGATGCGGGAAGCAGGCCGCTACGCGAAGCGGATGGGTAACCTCGTGCTGGCCATCGAGCCGGTGAACCGGTTCGAATCGCACTTCATCAACATCGCCGGGGACGCGGTCGCCTACTGCAAAGAGGTCGGCACGGGCAACGTGAAGGTACACCTGGACTCGTTCCACATGATACGGGAGGAGTCCAGCTACCGCGGCGCCGTCGAGGCCTGCGGCCGGGACTACCTGGGCTACGTCCACGTCTGTGAGAGCAATCGCGGCATTCCCGGCACCGGCCTCGTACCGTGGCAGGAGTTTTTCACGGCCCTCAAAGAGGCGCGCTACCGGGGGCCGCTGACCATCGAATCGTTCGACCCCAACTTCGAGGAACTCAACCGTGTCTGCGCCATCTGGCGGAAATTCGCCGATTCGGGCGAGGAGCTCGCGGTGAGGGGATTGCACAACCTCAAGCAGATCGAGGCGTCGCTACCCGGTTAGCTGCGGGGAATCGTTCGCCTTGTTCCGCGGGGCGGTGAATTCTTCCAGGAGTCCCTGCAACCGTTCCATATCGAAGGGTTTGCCGAGAAAGGCTTTGGCGCCGCTTTCCAGGGAGCGGTCCGCGAACTCCGGCGAGCCGCTGCAGGCGATGACCGGGATGTCCGCGCTGGCGCGGATACGGCGCAGGAACTCGAACCCGTCCATATCGGGCATCCTGATATCCAGCACGATGACATCCGGCTGTTCCCGGCGAGCCTTTTCCAGCCCCTCGTGCGCGGACGTTGCGGTGAGCACGGCATACCCGTGGCGGCGCAGCTTTCGTTCGAGGATCATCACGATCTGCGGGTAGTCGTCCACGATGAGGACGCGTTTCATGGTACCGTTCACCATTCCAGCATACGACGCCCGGCCAGGCAGTTCAAGGGGACGGGCCACCAAATTTAACCTAACTATTACTGTCCATTGACGTTTCTCAAACATGGGGGTGCTACGCTGGAAATGAGATAAAGGACGAAACCGGAACCAGGTCTTCAGCCGTGAGGCTGAAGACCGGAAAGAGCACGGCGAGACTTCGGACAGAATACGCGCAGGCAGGAAAAGGCGGACCATGTTTCCGAGTGAGGTAACCGTTTTAAACGCCATACGCAAGAACCGGCGGTGGCCCGAGTGGATCGCGAACGCGCGCGACATCCCCGGCGTCTATATCCATTTGATGGTGCATTCCCTGATGCGGCGCGGCCTGGTCAAACGGGCCTGGCGAGGCGGCTACTGTCTCACCGAGGCCGGCCGGAAGCGCCTGCTCACCGTCGGGTACCAGACAGAGGAAGAGCCGGCAGCTTTGACGGCGCAGTAGCCGCGGCCGGTCTCCCTCGGGAGCTTGGCAGCACGCTCCGGCATGTGTGGCCTGGCGGCCGTTTTTCCCGCTTTTTTCCATTTCCATATGTGCGTATCCGGTTGTATCACCGCCAAGAAACCTGATATGCTGTCCGTGACAAGGAGAGGGTCATGCCGGAAGTGCTCGATTTACTCCGCGAGAACAACGCCGCCCGGGTGTGGGAGAAGTGCTGCGGCTTCATCAGGCTGGACATGGACCAGTTCATGACCATCCAGCGGGAGCTCTTCGCGGAGCAGGTCGAGCTCCTCACCGCCTGCGAACTGGGGCGTACCATGCTCCGCGGGCAGCGCCCCGCCAGCATCGAGGAGTTCCGCGCTACCGTTCCCCTCACCCGGTACGAGGACTACGCCCCGTTCCTGGCGGAAAAGAAGGAAGACGGCCTGCCGGAAGCGCCGCTCCTCTGGCAGCGGACGTCGGGGCGCTCCAGCGAGCTTTCCAACAAATGGGTGCCCCTCACGCCCCGCGTCTACCGGGAGCTCGGCGACCTCTTCATCGCGCTGCTGATGTTCTCCGCCGGCGACGAGCCCGGTCACGTTTCCTTCCGGGAGGGGGACAAGTTCCTCTACGCGCTGGCGCCGCCTCCCTACGCGAGCGGCTGCTGGGCCCACCGCCTCGACGACGAAGGCATCTTCACGTTCCTGCCGCCGGTCGAGGAAGCGGAGAAGATGGAGTTCGCCGACCGCGTTCAGGCCGGTTTTACCCTCGCCATGTCCGAGGGCATGGACATGGTGGCCGCCATCAGCGCCGTCCTCATCGCCGTGGGCGAGCGGTTCAGCCAGGGCGGCGGCCTGAAGCAGCTGCCCAAGTACCTGACCAAGCCGCGCCTGCTGGCCCGCATGACGAAGGGCATGATAAAAGCCCGGCTGGCGGGCAGGAATATCCTCCCCCGGGATGTCTGGACCATCAAGGGACTCGTTTCCAGCGGCACGGACTCGAACGTCTACCGCGAGAAGATCAAGGAAATGTGGGGCCGCTACCCGCTCGACGTCTACGGCTGCACGGAGAGCGTCATCATCGCCATGCAGACGTGGGACCTGGACACGATGACCTTCGTGCCCAACCTCAACCTGCTGGAGTTCATCCCGGAGAAGGAGCACAGCGCCTGGATGATGGACCGGACCTACCGGCCCAAAACGTGCTTCCTGGACGAGGTAGTGCCCGGCGAGCGGTACGCCGTGGTGGTCACCAACTTCCTCGGCGGACCCTTCGTGCGGTACGTCATCGGCGATATCATTACCATCACCTCGCTCCGCAACGAGAAGCTCGGCATCAATATCCCCCAGATGACCTTCTACGGCCGCGCCGACGATATCATCGATTTCGTCGCCTACACACCGGCCTACTTCACCGAGAAGATGATCTGGCAGGCCATCGCCGCGACCGGTATCGAGCTGGTCGAGTGGGTGGCCCGCAAGGAAGTGATCGACGAGCTGCCCACCATTCATATCTACCTCGAACCGAAGGACCCCGCCGCCGTGGACCTCGCCGAGGCGTCCGCCGTCATCGACCGCACCCTCGCCGAGCTCAACGACGACTACGAAGAGATCGCCCGCTTCCACGGTACGAGCCCGGTGCGCGTCACGCTGCTGCCGTCCGGCGCCTTCGCCCGCTACACGGAGATGCGGCGCGCCCACGGCGCCGACCCGGCCCACCTCAAACCGCCCCACATGAACCCGCGGGACAGCGTCCTGGAAACGCTCCTCGCCGTCCCGGGCGCCGCCACGACGGACACCGGCGTTACCGCCTGACCCGTTCCTCCCACCGACCGCAGCCCGTAACCCGGAGCCGCGCCCGTTTAGGCCTCCGGACCGCCCCGTCACGAATGATTTCAGCCGGAACTTTACCATATGTTTACATTCCGGCGCGCAACGTTTATCAGCTATTTATCAGGCGTGGAGCACTATATAGTAGGCGTACCTTGGTACCGCCAGGAGCAATATATAGAGGCTGCCCTTGGTTACGGATAACTCTATCACCCAACTCATCGCGCTGGTCGTCTACTCGAGCCTGATCGTCTTCGTCATCCGGACGTGCCACAACCAGTTCAAGAAGTATTTCCTCGTGTACCTCTTCGCCTCGGCCGGCTGGAGCCTGGTGAGCTACTTCAGCAACAGTCCCGGCGTGCCGGTCAGCACGGCCCTCTTCTGGGGCCGCCTGATCTCGGCCTTTGCCACGTTCTCCATCATTTCCTACTCGTACTTTCTCGCCAAGTACGTGCACAGTAATCGCACGCGCCTGGTCGCCCAGATAGGGTACGGCTACCTTATTCTCGTCATCGTCCTGGCCGCGACCGGCCTGCTCCAGCACTCCTGGTCGGTCGTCGACGGCATCATCATCCGGTCGTACGGCCCCTGGATGCCGCTGCTGCTGGCGGGGAACGCCGGCTTCGTCATGTACGCCGTCTACGTGCTGGTCAAGAGCTTCCGCGCCTCGACGAACCCGGACCACCGCAACCGTATCTTCTACCTGCTGCTCGGACTCGGGCTGCTCGTCGTCATCGGCGTGGTGGGCGAGATCATCAACCGCGCCCTGGACCATGTCGGGCACCTGGCCAACGCCATCGTCATCTCCTACGCGGTGCTCCGGCTCGAGCTCCTCGATATGAAGATGGTCTTCCGCAAGAGCATCGTCTACGGGGGCATCAGTATTTTCGTCACCGCCTGCTGCCTGGTGCTGGTCAGCCTGTGGTTCTACCTGCTGGAGTCATGGTCCACCTCGAGCGCGCTGGTCGTCACCATCGCCTTCGTCGTGCTGATGGCCATCCTCTTCTACCCGCTCCGGAACGCGCTGGAGAAGCTGACCAACATGATGTTCTACGGGAAGAACTACAACTACCGGCAGACGCTGCTCAACTTTTCCAACCAGATGAGCAATATCCTCGATCTCGACCAGCTCGCGGAGGCGATCCTCAACCCGCTGACGAACGCGGTCCACGCCAGTCAGGCCAGCCTTCTCTTCGCGTCCAACGACAAGTACACCTCGCAGTACGCCGAGCGCCTCACCAGGAAACATCCGGTGGTCCCGCTCTCGCTCCGGCGCGAAGGTCCCATCGCCCGTTGGATGCTGCGGGAGAACCGGCCGCTGACCCGAGACATCATCAACAGCGCGCCGGAGTTCAAGGGCCTCTGGCAGGAAGAGCGGAACAGCCTCACCGCCGCCGAGGTGGAGGTGCTCTGTCCGGTCATCAGCCGGCAGCAGCTCATCGCCATACTGGCCCTCAGCAAGAAATATCCCCGCGGCTGCTACTCCCGCGACGACACGGACCTTATCCTGACGCTCGCCCGGGAGGCGGCCGTCGCCATCGAGAACGCCTCCCTCTACGAGAAGGCCAAGCAGCGAGCCAATACCGACGAGCTGACCGGCCTGTTCAATCACCGCTTCTTCCACCAGCGCCTCGACGAGGAGATCGCGCGGGCTTCCCGGTTCGGCGAATCGTTCACCCTGATGTTCATGGACCTGGACAATTTCAAGAAGTACAACGACATCTCCGGCCACCTCGTCGGCGACGAGGCGCTGCGGAACACGGGCCGGCTGCTGAAGAACACCGTGCGCGATTCCGATATCTGCTTCCGCTACGGCGGCGACGAGTTCGCCATCATCCTGCCGGAGACGAGCCTCACCGAGTGCCAGGCGGTCGCCGAACGACTGGGCAAGAAGATCGCGAACAACCTGGAATGGCAGCAGGTGCCGCTGACGGTCTCCATCGGGATCGCGTCCTGGCCGACGGACGGCCTGATGAAGGAATCGCTGCTCCAGTCGTCCGATGCCGCGCTCTACTATGCCAAGCAATCCGGCCGCAACCGCGTCGCGCTGGCCTGCGAGGTCGCGCTCTCCGAGGTGTTGCACATGGTCCCGGGCGAGTCCGCCAGCAGCTCCGAGGCCGTCATCAACACCATCTACGCACTGGCGGCCACGGTGGACGCCAAGGACCACTATACCTACGGCCACTCCAAGAAGGTCACCGAGTACGCCCTGGCCATTGCGGACGCGCTGGGGTACGGCCGGGAGGACCGGGAGCGCGTCCGGGCCGGCGCCATGCTCCACGACATCGGCAAGATCGGCGTGTCCGACCGCATTTTGCAGAAAAAGGGCAGACTGACTGAGGACGAGATGCAGAAGATCCGCGCGCACCCCAACACCGGGGTCGCCATCATCCGGCACATCGAGAGCCTGCGGAACTGCCTGGCGGCGGTGCAGTACCACCACGAGCGGTACGACGGCAGCGGCTATCCGGCGGGCCTGAAAGGCAATAACATACCGCTCGACGCCCGCATCCTCGCCGTGGCCGACGCGTTCGACGCCATGACGTCGGAACGTCCCTACCACCAGACGATGACCTTCGACGAGGCCCTCCGGGAGCTACAGGACTGCGCCGGCACTCACTTCGACCCCCAGATCGTGGAGTTGTTCGTGGCGCGCGCCGAAAGCCTGGAATCCGTCGCCGAGGTCACGGAATCGGCGTAAACTCCGTCAGCTGTCTTACTATCAGGAAAAACCCCAGCCTGTGGCCCCGTTTTTGTACCGGATTTCAGACGATTTTCTCATATCCCGGGAAGCTCGCCGGTGCCTCATGTTTATGGATTTGTTATGTGTTCCGGGGACTTGTTTATTCAATATTGACTCCTCAGGGTATAGGGTAGGATAGTCGGCGCTCTTCGGGTACCCTCCTTCGAGTGGTATCGTTCGTTCCGACCAGACCAGATCTCCTCGAGGAGGCGTGCAGCGTGACCGCGGAACAGCAGCGTCATACCGTGGAACACCGGGGGTGGGCCGCTTCGGCTTCGCCTTCCGCTGCGCTGGAGTCCTATTTCGACACCTCCCGGGAAGCCGCCATTATACTGGATATGAGCGGCACCGTCATGTATGCCAACCAGCGGGCGCTCGACATCGTTGGCTACGAGGCGCCCGAGCTCGTCGGCCAGAACATGGCCGGGCTGCCGATCTTTAAACCCCAGAGCCTGCAGCGGGCCCGCGAGCTCTTCAGCCGCAACGTGACCGGGCAGTCCATCGGCCCGGAAATCATGGAACTGGTCCGCAAGGACGGCAGCCCGGCCTGGATAGCGCTGTTCGGCAACGTGGTAGCCACCTCGGCGGAGAATATCATCACCGTCACCATGTTCGATGTCACCGTGCCCAAGCAGACGGAAGACGCCGTCACGGAGGAACGCAACCGGTCCAGACAGTACCTGGACATCGCCGGCACGATACTGCTCGTGCTGGACGCCGCCGGCCGGGTCTGCATGGTGAACAGGAAAGGCTGCGAGGTCTTCGGTCTCCCGGAGGAGGAGATACTCGGCCAGGACTGGTTCGCGGTCTTCCTCCCGGTCCATACGCGGCGTAAGACCCGGGATCTGTTCCGCCGCTTGCTCACCGGACGGCAGGGGCCGGAGGAAACCGCCTTCGAGAACCCGATCATCACCAGCCGGGGCGAAGAACGGCTCATCGCCTGGCACAATGCCGTGGTCAGGGACGAGCAGGGTGTCATTACCGGCACCTTGAGCTCCGGTGAAGACATCACGGCGCGCCGCGAAATGGAAAAAACACTTCAAGAGGCTAAGGAGTTCAATGCCACCCTTCTGGATAATGCTCCCAACCAGGTGGTCGTCTTCAACCCGGACATGTCCATCGCCTACGTCAACCCTTCATGGGAAAAACTGAACGGCTGGACCTCAGAGGAAGTGGTTGGTCTCAAACCCCCCTACCCGTGGTGGCCGCCGGACCAGGGCGAAGCGCTGACCGAAGTATTTAAACAAACAATCGAGGGCGGGCCGGGAAGCGGCGAAATCGTTTCTTTCAAGAAAAACGGAGAGCAATACTGGATCGCCATGAACTGGACACCGGTGAAGCAAAAAGGCCGGCTGTCGTATTTCATCGTCAACTCCGTTGATATCACCGAGCGGAAGCACGCCGAAGAGGCCCTCCAGGAAAGCGAGGAGCGCTATCGCACCTTCATCTCCTCTTCCAACGACGGCATCATCGCCGTGGACGGGACGATGCAGATAACCCTGTGGAACAAGGCGGCGGAGGCTATCCTGGGCTACACGGAAGCCGAGACGATCGGACAATCCATCATGAAGGTCGTTCCCAACCGCTACCAGAGTGCCATGCGCCGGGCGTTCCGGCGTTTCACGGAGACCGGTGAAAGCACCAGCGGCGGCAAGGTGCTCGAGGTCGCGGCGACCCGGAAAGACGGCACCGAGGTCCCGGTCGAGCTGTCTATCTCCTCGGCGGTCCGCGCCAGCGAACCGGTCTTCACCGCCATCCTCAGGGACGTCACCAAGCGGAAGCAGGCGGAAGCGGCCCTCCAGGAGTCCGAGGAGCTGTTCGCCAAGGCCTTCAACGCCAGCCCGGACGCCGTCTGTATCACGTCCGTGGCGGACGGCACCTACCGGGAAGTGAACAACGGCTTCACCGAGCTCATCGGCTATACCCGGGAAGAGGCCGTCGGCCGCACCTCGCAGGAGCTGGGCGTGTGGGCGCATGCGGACAACCGCGAACGCATGGTGCGCCTGCTCAAGGAACGTGGCCGGCTGCGCAACGAGGAATTCGAGTTCCTAACCAAGTCCGGAGAAATCCGCACGTGCCTTCTCTCGGCGGAGCGGATAAACGTCGGCGGTCAGGAATGCATCATTTCGTCCTCCTTCGATATCACCGAGCGGAAGCAGGCCCAAAACCTGCTCAAGACCCTGGCCAACAGCTCTCCCATCGGCGTCTACATCGCCCAGGACGGCGTGTTCAAGCACGTCAACCGGCACCTCGTGCAGACGCTGAACTACCCGCTGGACAAGCTGATCGGGGCGAAGACGAGCAAGTTCGTCCTCCCGAGAGACCTGAGGATGGCCCGGAACAACGCCATCGCCATGCTGAAGGGTGAACGCAGCCATCCGTACGCCTACCGCGTCATCGACCGGACCGGGGAAACACGCTACGTGATGGAAACGGTCACCTCCATCATGTATCAGGGCAAGCGCGCGGTCCTCGGCAACCTCATGGACGTGACCCAGCTGGAAACGATGGAAACCGAACTGCGTCAACACCGAGACCACCTGGAAGAGCTGGTGAGCCAGCGCACCAGGCAGCTCACGGAGGTAAACCGCCGCCTGGAGGAAGAGCTCGTGAACCGGCAGCAGGCCGAGGCGGCCCTCGTCAAGGCCAAGGAAGCCGCCGAGGTCGCCAACCAGGCCAAGAGCGAGTTCCTGGCCCACATGAGCCACGAGATACGCACGCCCATCCACGGCATGATAGGGATGATCAACCTGGCCATCGACTGCAGCCAGGACGCCGAGCGGCGCCAGTATCTCGGCATGGCCCTTACCTCGGCGGACGTGCTCCAGGGCGTCATCAACGATATTCTGGACCTGTCCAAGATAGAAGCCGGCCAGCTCGACATGCTGCACGAGGACTTCGACCTGATGACCGTCGTCGAGGACGCCGCCGAAGCGCTCGCCACGGTCGCCTTCAAGAAAGGCCTGGAGCTGACGGCCCACGTGGCGCCGGACGTGCCGACCGCCCTGAACGGCGATCCCGGACACCTCCGCCAGGTCATCACCAATCTGCTCGGCAACGCCATCAAGTTCACCATGCAGGGCGAAGTGGTCCTGCGCGTGGAAAAGGTGAACCACAGTAAGAAGACGACCAAGCTGCTTTTCTCGGTCCGGGATACGGGCATCGGCATTCCGCCCGATAAGATGGGGGTTATCTTCCGTCCGTTCAGCCAGGCGGACGGCTCCATCAACCGGCAGTACGGCGGTACCGGGCTCGGGCTGGCGATCTCCCAGCACCTCGTGCGCAACATGAAAGGCCATATCTGGGTGGAGAGCGAGCCGGAACACGGCAGCACTTTTCATTTCACCGCTTCCTTCGCCAAGGCCGCCCCGCAGGGCATGCCCGCGCCGCCGGAGTTTCTCGGGCGTTCCGCGCTTATCGTGGAAGGCAACGCCGCCAGCCGGGAGATCCTCGGCGACCTGCTCGGCCGCACGGGGTTTACCTGCGCCGCCGCCGCGAATGTCCGTGAAGCCGCCAGAATGCTGAGAAAGAAACCGGGCTCCCGATGCGATTTGTTCCTCGTCGACCGGTGGCTGCCGGACCAGGACGGACTCGAGGCGGCCGGCCGGCTCCGCGAGCTGGCGCCGGAAGCCGCCGCCATCATCCTGATACCGCCGGACAACATCAGCGTGGAGTACGACCGCTGCCAGGAGGCGGGTTTCCGCAACTATCTGGTGAAACCGGTGCGGTCGTCCAGGCTCGCCGAGGTCGTCCGGAAGGCCTTCCGCAAAGAGCCGGCCGACCGCGACCCGGCGCTCGCCCCGCCACCTGCGAGTGACGGCCCCCGCCTGCGCGTCCTCGTGGTGGAGGACAATGCGACTTCCCAGATCGTGGCGCGCAAGATGCTGGAAAAGATGGGGCATACCGTCTCGGTCGCCGGTAACGGGCTCGAGGCCACCAAGCTGGCGGCAGCGGAGGCGTTCGATTTCATCCTGATGGACGCGGAAATGCCCATCATGAACGGTCTCGAGGCGACCCGCCGGATACGGGCGGACGAGACCGGCACCGGGCGGCACATTCCCATCATCGCCATGACCGCCTATGCCATGAAAGCCGACCGTGACCGGTGCCTGGAAGCGGGTATGGACGCCTACCTCTCCAAGCCTGCCAGGCCGAACGACATCAGCGCGCTCATCCAGTCGTTCGTGGGCAGCCGGGAGTGCTCCGCCGACGCACCGGCGGTCGACATAGACGAGGCCATGAGGATATTCGACGGCGATACCGAGATGATGCGAGAAGCGGCCGGTATTTTCATCGAACAGGACTACCCGGAGCAGCTGGCCGTCATCCGGGACGGCATCGCCCGGGGAGACGCCGAAGCCGTGAGGAGCGGGGCCCATTCCCTCAAGGGCGCCGCCCGCAGCCTGGGGGGCCGCGTTCTCGGCGACCTGGCTTTCAAGCTGGAAGAGG
>CAZOMF010000003.1:0-35268 GCA_964580635.1 uncultured Dehalococcoidaceae bacterium | reverse complement strand
TCATAGATTACGGTATTATTTTTTACGTCCTGCTCATCATTTTTGTGGTGTTAATGATTACCGCCTACCTTCTCAAACGCTCTAAATTTGGTTTAGCCCTGCAGAGTATCGGCGAAAACGAGGAAGCCGCGGCTCACACCGGCATTAACGTGACTATGGTAAAGGTTATCACCTTTGCCATCAGCGCCTTTTTCATGGGGGCGGCCGGGGCAATCTGGGCGACAAAATTAAGATATATTGACCCGGGTACCGCCTTCGACCCGTTTATTTCATTTCTGCCGGTTTTAATGGCTATCTTCGGCGGCATAGGCCAGCTTTATGGTCCGATAATAGGCGCGGCCTTCTTTACCCTCTTGAGAGAGTACCTGAGAACCTGGCTCCCCAACGAACTCCAGGAGATAAACACGCTCCTTTTTGGTATAGTATTAGTAGCTGCTATATTATACATGCCCAACGGCGTGGTAGGACTGGTACAGAATATGTGGAACCGATTCTTTGGAGGAAGACGTGCGAATACTTGAAGGTGAGGGCGTATCTAAATACTTCGGGGGTCTGGCAGCCGTCGACAATGTCGATTTCCATGTTGACCAGGGAGAAGTTGTTGGTCTGATCGGTCCCAACGGTGCTGGAAAGACAACGCTATTCAATCTGATATCGGCAACATATACCCCGAAACCAGGGATAATACGCTTTAAGGATAAAAACATTACCGGTAAGAAGCCGTATCAGATCTGCCGCATGGGCATAGCCAGAACATTTCAGATGGTTAAAATATTCGCCAACCTCCCGGTTGTAGAGAACGTACGCGTCGGGGCATTCTTCGGTAAGTCGACACATGTTTCCTCTGCCAATGCTACCCGGGAATCTCTAGAGCTGCTGGAGTATGTGGGCTTGTCACAGGTAGCCAACACACCGGCCAGAGACCTTACCCTGGCTAACCAGAAGCGGCTGGAGGTAGCCCGAGCCCTGGCAACCAAACCCGAACTGCTCCTTCTCGATGAGTTAATGGCCGGACTCAACCAGACCGAGGTCGCCGAGGAAATGCAACTGATTTCCAGTATCAGAACTAAGGGAATCACCATTGTCATGATTGAGCATGTTATGAAAGCCATCATGAGCGTATGTGACCGTATAATCGTGCTTCATCACGGTAAGAAGATTGCCGAAGGCACTCCGCAGGAAATTACCCACAGTGAAAAGGTTATCGAAGTCTACCTAGGAGAATAAAACCATGCTGGAAGTGAATAATATCAATGCCTTTTACGGTAATATCCAGGCATTATGGGATATCTCTTTCACTGTCAATGAAGCCGAGATAATGGCACTCATCGGAGCCAACGGAGCGGGTAAATCTACCTTACTCCACATTATATCCGGTCTAATGCGTGCGTCATCAGGCACGGTTTCATTCCTCGGTCAGCGAATAGATTGTTTGTCCCCGAATAATATAGTCGAACTCGGCCTTTCTCATATCCCGGAGGGAAGGAAACTTTTTACGGAAATGTCAGTCCGCGAGAACCTCGAGATGGGAGCCTACCCCAAGCGCGCCTGGGCACAGAAAGCAGAAACACTTAAATGGGTCTACGAAATTTTTCCTATACTGAAAGAGAGAGCGAAACAGCTTGCCAGGACACTCAGCGGCGGTGAGCAACAGATGTTAGCCATGGGCCGGGGACTGATGTCCCGACCTAAAATGTGCATAATCGATGAGCCGTCGAACGGCCTGGCGCCAAAACTGGTATTGGATGTCTTTCAGATATTAAAAACCTTACGCGACCAGGGTATTACCATCCTGCTTGTCGAGCAAAACGTGAAACATACTCTGGAAACCGCCGACCGCGCCTGCGTTCTGGAGAACGGCCGGATAACGCTGGATGGTACCTGTGAGCAACTCCTTGATAGCGAACACATCAGAAAAGCTTATCTGGGGCTGTAAGCCTGCCGATATCTCCCGATATACCGGGTAAAATACCCCTGTTGTCTACGCATCGTCCTCGAACAAATCATAGAACTCCGGTACTCCAGGCGGCAAAACCTCCCAAAAGAACCGAATCGTTTTAATCTTAATAGAGTTATTCTCATCAAGTACCAACTCGTAATGAGCCATAGCACTTTTTTTGACCACCACCTCTCCTGTCTTTCTGTTTATAACCTCCATCCCGAACCGTACAGCGGCCATCTTTCGTCTTTCATCAACGGTGATATCCTCTGGTGTTAGTTTTTCATACCACGAGGAGTGTGATTTCGCGGTGTGCATGAACTCATTGCGGCTGAAGAAGCCACCTTCCGGTCCACCTATCGCGGCAATGTACGGTATGAATCTCAAATCCGGAGCAAAGTAATCATTCATTCGATCCGCTGTTTCGGAGTCTTGTCCGTAAGTACTGTAAACCTTAAAGTATCCTTTCATCCAACGAAGGATATTGTCATAAGTAAGTTCCATTAGCATTACCTCCTCTATGCAGTTTATTCAGTGTAAATGATCATTATTTAGGCATTATGATTTCTGCTCTTTATCGTAGACGTGTTTAGGGCCAGTGCTGAAATAGAAAATGGGCTTATCAACCTTCCTGAAGATGATGGGGCAGTGTAAAAGCCCTTTCGGAATGAAGACAGCACAGCTCCGGGTAAGGACATGCTTTTCATCTCCCAGGTATATCTCGACCTCCCCGTTTAAAGCGTGCGGGTCGGCGGGGTCGCTGCCGACAAAGCCGATGTACTCGTCCCAGTCATGGGTGTGGCTACCACCCGGGCTGCCCCTCTCCGAGGCTTTCCATATCAGGGCGCAGTTCAGATAAAAAGCCCCCTCGATAACCTCTCCATCCGAGAGTATTACAATCTGTCCGCTGCGCTCTCCCGTTGCTGGCGGAGACGGTGTTTGGGGTAACTTCGGTTCCGTTATGATATATTTGCCATATTTCGTTTCAGTCATTTGCCCCTGTCCTCCTTGATATAAAAATCGCCCGATATCGCATTGCGTTGGCAGCAGACCGGTACGTTTCGTTAATCCCGTGTCACTAAAAGGCCTACTTATCTTTATCTTTCAGCTGCGTCACGTGATATCGACGTGTCAGCATTATTTCCAGAAAGATAATCGGCCTGGGGATACTTTTAAAATTCAGTGGTCCGTGGGGCAACCCTTTTTTAAGAGAAACGATGGTGGGAGAATTGATGATATGCTTTTCTTGTTCCTCACCCAGGCATATCTCTATTTCCGCCCCGCCGAAATCCCGGCAGTCCATCGGGTTGGTGCCGAGAAAACAAAGTAGTTGTTGAAAGTCGTCGTGGAAATGGGATTCTTTCAACATTAGTTCCGGCTTATAGATAACCTGGTGCGTAATAATGCAGTCGGCATCAATCTCATCGCCGTGTGCCGAGACACACTCCAGCTGATGGTGTTTTTTAAATGCATCTCTGATGACATGCTTCCCGTATTTCGTTTCAGCCATTTTTTAGCCTCCGTATCGTTATATTTAATATACCCACTATTAGAGACCGGCATAGGAAATTAAAACTCTGGTGGGGAAGGGGGGACTCGAACCCCCACGCATCGCTGCACCAGATCCTAAGTCTGGCCCGTCTGCCAGTTCCGGCACTTCCCCCCGGTTCGACCGTACTATAACATGTCGGTTTTAACGACTCAAGTTGAGACCGGGCACCCTTGCAATGAGAGGGGTTTATTGCTAGTATTGGGTCAGGCCTCAACCTTCGAGGTAGAGACCGGCAGGAGGTGAGCGTCATGGCGCCGAAACACGAGCTCCTCAAAGGCAGTTCCAACAGCCTGCTCCTCTGCCTCCTGGAGCGACAGCCGATGTACGGCTACCAGATCGTCAAGGAACTGGATTCCCGCAGCCAGGGCTATTTCCGCTTCAAGGAAGGTACGCTCTACCCGGCCCTCCATCGCCTGGAGACCTCCGGGCTCATCGCCGGGTCATGGGAGCGGCTGCCGAACGGACGGCAGCGGCGGTACTACCACCTGACCCAGAAGGGCGTGAAAAAGCTCGCACAGGAGCGGATGCAATGGGCGGACTTCCTCACCGCGGTAAAAATGATCCTCCAGCCGGGCCCCGCCTGAGCCCGACGGAGACAGGGCAATGACGTCGGAACTGACGCAGTACCTGGAAACGATACGCCAGCGGGCCAGGCTCGAGCGGGACACCGAGCCCGGGGTAATGAGCGAGCTCGAGGCGCACATCGCGGACACGCTGGATGAGCTCGAAAGCGCCGGCCTCTCGGAAGAGGAGGCGGTACGGACCTGTCTCGGGCAGATGGGCGGTCCCACGCTCATCGCCAAACAGATCTACGAGGCCCACAGCCAGGGTACCTGGCGGCAGGTGCTGCTCGCCTCACTGCCCCACTTCATCTTCGCGCTCGTTTTCGCACTCAGCTGGTACCAGCACGCGGGCTGGATGTCCGTGGTGCTGCTGCTGACGCTGGCGACGGCCACCTACGGCTGGATGCACGGCCGGCCGCGCTGGGCGTTTACCTGGTTCGGCTACATGCTGGTACCGGTGGTGGCGGCAGGAATACTGCTGCTCTACCTGCCGAGAATGTGGTCGCTCATCGGCATCGTGGTCTACTTCTCGCTGGCGCTATGGTGGCTGTTCCGGGTGGTGGTCGAGACGACCCGGCGGGACTGGATACTCGTCTCGCTCTCGCTGGTGCAGCTGCCGGTCATCGCGGGGTGGCTCATGGCCGTGATGCCGGACTTCCACCTGACCCCACAGACGGTGGAGCGGGTGAACCTGCTGGCCCCGTGGATAGGGGCGAGCTTCCTGATGCTGGCGCTGACCATCGGGGCGTTCGTGCGCATCCGGCAGCGCGGGCTGCGGGTGGCGCTGCTCGTCACGTCCGGTCTCGGCACGCTCTCGCTGGTCGGGTACTACTCCGCCGGCGGCGTGCGGACGACGGTGTTCATCGGGCTCATGCTGGTCATGTGGGGCATCTTCCTGGTACCACCGCTTACGGACCGGATCATACGCCGCGGCGGCCGGTCGCTGTGGAAAGACCCGAACTTCATGAAGTCACGCCGCGATATCTGAACCGGCGAACAGGAGGCCCGTCATCGACCCGACCGCGGCCATCGTCACCGACAGCGTCGGTTGCCTGCCCCGTGACCTCGTCGAGCAGTACGGCATCACCATCGTCCCCGTGAATTTCCTGGCCGGCGGCAAGCTGTGGCGGGACTGGGTGGACATCACACCGACCGACGCGTACCAGCTCTTCCTGCAGGACCCGGACTCTTTCAAGACCTCGGCGGCCTCGCCGGAGGAGTTCCTGGAAGCCTTCCGCAGCGCGGCCGGGCATGCCCCGAACGTACTCTGCGTCACCATCTCGACGAAGCTGAGCATGATGTACGAGGCGGCGCTGCTGGCCCGTGAGCTAGCCGCTACGGAGCTGCCGGGCACGAGGGTGGAGGTGATAGACTCCTGGCAGGCGACCTCCTCGGAAGGGATGGTGGCGCTGGCGGCGGCGCGGGCCGCGGCGGCGGGAAAACCGTTCGAGGAGGTGATGGCGGCGGCGCGAGACCTGCGGGAGCGAGTGAGGCTCATCATGTTCCTCGATACGCTCAAGCACGTGTACCGCACCGGCCGCATCCCGAAGATAGCCTCGCAGATAGGGGCGGCACTCAACATCAAACCGCTGCTGACGGTGCGACAGAGCGTGAAGTTCCTCGGTATCGTACGGTCCAAGCAGAAGGGCATCGAGCGCATCCTGCGCCAGCTCCGGACGGAAGCCGGGGACGGACCGGTCCACGTCGCGGTCGCCCACGCCTACGCCCCGGACGACGCCGAAGCGCTGCGCCGACGCATTGCCGCGGAGTTCAATGCGCCGGACCTGTGGGTGACGGAATTCTCCCCGCTGATGGGGTACGCGACCGGCACCGGGACGCTCGGCATCTCCTACTATACCGGCGACTGAACCGTCATTCATTAAAAATCCAGAAATAACATCATATATGATGTTATTCTGAAATATTTCCTGAAAAACATAAAATTTTCATCCGTCATTTACGCCCGCAAAGCTGATTTTTTCATATCCGGTCTAGAAATATCCAGAATTTTCGAATATAATCAGTGGAGCCGGAATCAGAAGGTCGCAACCTGTCCGGCAATCATATTCGCCAGATGGCAGCCCGGCGATACGATTTTAAATCGGGCCGTCCGGACGAAAAAGGAGTAGTTATGCAAATCAAAGCCGCCACCGGAAAACTCAACCGTTTCAAGACGGAAGCCCTCCTCGTCAGCCACTACGAGGGCAACACCGACCTCACCGCCGAGGCGGCCGTCCTCGACGGCGCGCTGGACGGGGCCATCACCCAACTCGTCAAGGACGGCGACATCAAGGGCAAGTCCGGGGAAGCGACGGTCGTTTACACCCTGGGGCGCATTCCGGCGGAGCGGGTCGTCGTCGTCGGTCTCGGGAAGCACCGGAACGTCACCGCGGACAAGGCGGGAGACGCCTTCGCCACGGCGCTGCGGACGCTGCGCGGGAGGGGCATTTCCCGCCCGACAATCTCCATACCGACCGATATCAAGGAAACCACGGTGATCGAAGCGACGCAGGCGATCACCGAGGGAATAGCGCTCGGACTTTACACCTTTCGAGAGTATATCACCAAGCCATCGCCGGACTTCGGGGAGATAAAGCAGGTGCTGCTGCTCGGCAAGAACCGCCGTAAGATGACGGACGCCATCGACAAGGCGCTCGTCGTGGCCGAGGCGGTCAACTGGGCTCGGGACCTCGTCAACGAGCCGGGCAATCACATGACGCCTACCCGGCTGGCCGAGCAGGCGGTCGTACGCGCGCAGAGCAACGGCCTGACCGTCGAGGTACTCGACCGGGACAAGATAGCCGAGCTCGGCATGGGCGGGCTCATCGGTGTCTCACAGGGGAGCGCCCAGCCGCCGAAGTTCATCATCCTGAGCTACAAGGGGCGGAGCTCGGACGCCATCGACCTCGCCTTGGTCGGCAAGGGTATCACCTTCGACGCCGGGGGCATCTCCCTGAAGCCGTCCGCCAACATGGACGACATGAAGGGCGACATGGCCGGCGCGGCCAGCGTGCTGGCGACGGTCATCGCCGCGGCGCGGCTCAAGCTGGCCGTCAACGTCACCGCGCTGGCCCCGGCCACCGAGAACCTGCCGAGCGGCAGCGCCCTGAAACCGGGCGATATCATCACCGCCATGAACGGCAAGACGATGGAAATCCTCAATACGGACGCCGAGGGCCGGCTCATCCTGGCTGACGCGCTCAGCTACGCCGTCAAGCTCAATGCCCGGAGGATCGTGGACGTAGCCACACTGACGGGCGCCTGCCAGGTGGCGCTGGGGATGATCACCACCGGGGCGTTCAGCAACAACCAGGCCTTCGTCAACAGCGTGCTCTCGGCGAGCAAGGCGGTCGGCGAGTACACCTGGGAGATGCCGATGTACCCGGAGTACGGTGAAGTGATGAAGAGCAAAATTGCCGACGTCAAGAACACGGGAGACCGTTACGCGGGCGCCATCACGGCGGCCAAATTCCTGGAGAACTTCGTGGGGCGGAAGCCGTGGGTGCACCTGGACATTGCCGGGACGAGCAGCACCGATAAAGAAAAGGGCCGCCTGGTGAAAGGGGCGACGGGCGTACCGGTGCGGACGCTGGTAAAACTGCTCCAGACTATGGCAAAATAGGGTGACACTTTCCACGAGGAGGCACCCTGCATGAAGATCAAATACCTGGCCCACTCGTCGTTCCTCATCACCGCCGACGACGGCACGAGGATAATCACCGACCCCTACACGGCCGGGAAGGAATTCAAGTACGCGCCCATCGATGAGGCAGCGGACATCGTGACGGTGAGCCACGACCACTTCGACCACAACAATACCGGTGGCATCAAGGGCGACCCGCAGATCGTCCGGGAATCCGGGACGGTCAAGGGCATCACCTTCAAGGCGGTGCCGACGGCCCACGACGATAAGGGCGGCGGCGAGCGCGGCACAAACACAGTGATGTGCATGGTGGTGAACGGGGTACGCATCGTGCACCTGGGTGACCTGGGGCACTTCCTGACGGACAACCAGGTGACCGAGATCCACAAGGTGCACGTCCTGCTGGTGCCGGTAGGCGGGTTCTTTACCATCGACGCCGCGGCGGCCACGGAAGTAGCCGAGCAGGTCCGCGCCCGGGTCATCATCCCGATGCACTACAAGACGGACAAGAGCGAGCTGCCCATCGCACCGGTGGACGAGTTCCTGAAAACGAAGGACAACGTAACCATGGTGGACGGCAGCGAGGTGGAATTCACCGTGCCCACTCTGCCGGCCGGTCCGCAGATCATGGTCCTCAAGCCCTCGCTGTAGAGGGAGGCGCCACGTGAACGAGTACTGGGACGCGCGCTTCAGGTCCGAGGGGCGGATCTGGGGCGACGCTCCCAGCCGCACGGCCGAGCAGGCCCTCGAGCTGTTCAGCCGCCACGGCGTGAGGAGCGTCCTCGTGCCGGGGGCGGGCTACGGCCGGAACACCCGGCTCTTCTCCGCTGAGGAGATGGACGTCACCGGCGTGGAGGTTTCCGGCGTGGCCTGCGAGATGGCGCAGGAGTTCGACCCGGCATCCCAATTCTACCAAGCATCCGCGCTCGACCTGTCCTTCCTGGGCGGAACCTACGACGCCGTCTACGGTTTCAACATCCTCCACCTCTTCCTTCACGACGACCGCCTGACCTTCCTCCGGCAGTGCCGGGAGCGCGTCAGGCCGGGCGGACTGCTCTACTTCACGGTCTTCTCCGAGCGGGAAGCGAGCTTCGGGAAGGGAGCGGAGGTCGAGCCGGGGACGTTCGAGAGCAAACCGGGCCGGCCGGTGCACTACTTCACCGGGCACGACCTCCGGGACCATTTTCCCGGCGTGCGGGTGCTGGCCACCGGACTGGCCGAGGACGAGGAGGACCACGGCGAGGAGGGCCCGCACAAGCATATCCTGCGGTACATCTGCGTGCAGGCATGACCGAGGCACGAACCGGTGTTTGCGAGCGGATCGAGGGGGAGGTCCGGCGGCGGAAAATACCGGAGCGGGCCTTCATCGTCGGGGTGACGGGCATCGATTGCTCCGGGAAGACGCGGTTCGCGACGGGGCTTGAAGAGTTCCTCCAAAAACGCGGTCAACAGGCAATGACCGTCCACCTCGATGATTTCCACCGGCCGGCGGCGTTGCGTCACGCCGGAGCGAACCGGGACGAGGACCACTACCAGCGGGTGAAGGAAGGCCGGGTCTTCGATTTCACCCGGCTCGTTAACGAGGTGCTCCGCCCTGCCCGGGAAGGGCAGACGTTCACGGTATGGCTGACGACCGTCGACTGGCAGACGGATGCCGCCGGTACGCGCGAGTTAACCATCACACCCAACACCATCGTCATTCTGGAAGGCGTGTTCCTGCTCCTGGAATCGGTCCGACCGCACCTGGATTATGTCATCTTTCTCAACATCAGCGAGGCGGAGTGCCTGCGGCGGGCCGGGAAGCGGGACCCGGAACCGGTCTACCGCAAGTACGCCACGCGCTACCTCCCCGCAGCGTGGTACTATCTGGCGGACTATCCGCCGGCCAAGAACGCCGACCTCGTTGTGGACAACAATGACTGGCGCGCACCGCGCCTTAAATAAGGGGCATTTTACCCCGTCCCTAACCGGTAGTTCCCGGCAATGTATCACAACAGATTTTTTTTGATTTTCAGTGCCCGCCCCCTAGAGAATATTGACCACCTGTGTTAGTATTAGATATAGAGGGACATGGTCGCGTGTCTTCAAGGCCGACGTTTTGGAAGTTAACACCATCATCCTCGCGGGCGGAAAAAGCGTCCGCCTCGGGCGCGACAAGATTGTCGAAAAACTGGGCCCGACCAGCCTGCTGGAGCAGGTTGTATCCCGCGTCAAACCCCTGAGTAAAAGGATAATCGTAGTAACCGCGAATGAGAGGAAATTCAGCGAGCTAGCGGACCAACCCGACGTCACCGTCGTCTCCGATATAATCCCCGGCCAGGGTTCCCTGGGGGGGATTTACACCGGTCTCGTCACCTCCGATACCCGCTACAATCTCGTCCTCGCCGCGGACATGCCGTTCCTGAACGAAACGCTGCTGCGCTATTTGATCGAGGTATCGGAAGGATATGATTTCGTACTGCCCCACTACGACGACCTGTACGAGCCGCTCCATGCCGTGTATTCCCGCAACTGTATCCCCGCCATCGAGTCACTGTTCGCCCGGCATCAGAGAGCGATCATCGAGCTCTTCCCCTATCTGAAGGTACGGTTTGTAGATGCGGCGGAAGTCGAAAAACTCGACCCGCGGCATCTCAGTTTTTTTAACGTCAACACGCCGGAAGACCTGGAACGGGCCAAAGAGATAGCCGGAGGAAACTGACCAGACATGCTTACCGTGGAAGAAGCGCTCGCCAAGATACTTGACGAAGTCGCGCCGCTCGAGACCGAGACCGTCCCGCTGCTGGAAGCGCAGGGACAGGTGCTCGCCGAGGACATCGTGTCCATGGTCAACGTGCCGCCGCTCGACAACTCCGCCATGGACGGCTACGCCGTCCGCTACCGGGACACGCTCGGGGCGTCCGGCGTGAGCCCCAAGCGCCTGGACGTTATCGATACCGTCATGGCGGGCGCGGTCTCTCGTAAAACGGTCACCCCCGGCACCGCCATCCGCATCATGACCGGCGCGCCGGTCCCGGCCGGCGCGGACGCCGTGGTGCCTTTCGAGGACACGGACGAGATGCGGGGCGAGGACAAGGGCGCTCCCGGCGCGCAGGTAGGCATCCTCCAGCCGGCCAAGGACGGCGACAACGTCCGCCGGACCGGCGAGAGCGTGGCCAAAGGCGAAACGGTGCTCAAGGCCGGTACGACCATCCGGCCCTCGGAGATCGGGATGCTCGCTTCGGTCGGGCGGGCGGAGGTCAAGGTTATCCGCCGTCCGGTGGTGGCCATCCTCTCCACCGGCGACGAGCTCGTCGAGCTGGGGCAGCCGCTGCCCGAGGGCAAGATCTACGATAGCAACCTCTACAGCATCGCCTCGCTGGTGCAGCGCACCGGCTGCTTCGCCAAGGTGCTCGGCATCGCCCAGGACAACGAGGCGTCCATCGTCGAGAAGCTGGAACAGGCCCGCGACGCCGACCTCCTCATCACGACCGGCGGCGTCTCCATGGGTGATTACGACATGGTCAAGGACATCCTCGACCGGGACGGCGAGATGGTCTTCTGGAAGGTCCGGGTAAAGCCGGGCAAGCCGCTCGCCTTCGGGAAGATCAAGGGGACGGACGGACGGTCCATCCCGCACCTCGGGCTGCCGGGCAACGCGGTGAGCTGCATGGTGAGCTTCGAGCTCTTCGTGCGCCCAGCCCTCCTCAAGATGATGGGCAAGACGAACGTCGCCAAGCCCACCGTGGACGCCGTGCTGGAAGAGAACGTCAGGAACAACGCCGGCCGCCGCGTCTACGACCGCGCCGTCATCACACGGCGCGACGGGACGTACTACGCCCGCCTGACCGGGCCGCAGGGGTCCGGCATCCTGGCCTCGATGGCCCTGGCCAACGGGCTGGTACTGATACCGGAAGAGAACCTGCAAATGAGCAAGGGCGAGACCGTCAAGGCCCTCATGCTAGACTGGAACGAATCCTTCAATCTATAGGGACAGGTTGCGGGAAACGCCCGACTATTATAATCGTTTAAATGCGTAAGATACTATCTATCGTTGGGAAATCCGGCTCCGGGAAGACGACCCTTCTGGAGCGGCTCATCGGTGAGCTCAGCAGCCGCGGTTACAAGGTAGCCATCGCCAAGCACAGCCACCACGGCAACGACCTTGACACCGCCAGGAAAGACACCTGGCGGTATACAAGGGCTGGGAGCGCCTTCTCCGCCATCAACTCGCTCGACCACCTGGCGGTCTACCGGAGGGTGGACCACTACTTCGACCCACGCGAGCTTTCCGATACCATCCTGTGGGACTACGACTTCATCCTCACCGAGGGCTTCAAGAGCAGTCCCTACCCCAAGATAGAGGTCCATGCCGGCGCCCAGGGCGCGGAGCTGCTGACCGACCCGGCGCAGCTCATCGCCGTCGTTACCGACACGCCGCTCGACGTGAGCGTGCCGCAGTTCGGGCGGGACGACATCGGGGCCATCGCGGACCTCATCGAAGCCAACGTCCACAACGCCGACGACGAGGGGCTCGAGCTCATCGTAAACGGCAAACCTCTGGCGCTTTCCCCTTCACAACAGGATGTCCTGCGACGCACCATGCTGGCCATGGTGCCCCGACCCGACGGCGACGGACGCCTCGACAGCCTGCATCTTTCGCTGAGGAGGAAACCTTGATTTTAGAAGCCTCAGACTTCGTTTTCAAAGTACCGTCCGTAGTATCACGAGCGCGGCGTGTGCTCATCAAACCCACCGCGGGCCACCCGATACCCTACCCGGTGACGACGAGCGCCGAAATGCTGGCCGGTATCATCTCCAGCATCCGGCGGGTGAGTGATGCCGATATCCTGCTGCTGGAAGGCACGCCGGGCGGCTCGCCGACGCGCCCTATTTATGAAGCGCTCGGCTACGACTTCCCGCGAGTGCTCACGCTCGACGTGAAGGACTGCACCTTCGTGGAAGTGGACAACCCGCTGCCCAAGCCCTTCGTCATGCCTACCTTTTGGGTGCCGAACGTCATCCTTTCCAGCGATTACCTCATCACCGTCTCACCGCTTAAGACGCATGACGGGACCGGTGATTTTACCATCAACAACCTGCTCTCGCTGCTGCCGCTGATCAAGTACCAGGGCGAAGGCGAGGCGAGCGGGCTGGACATGCTCTACGACCTGGGCATCGACAAGGTGCTGGCGGACCTCTACTTCACGCTGCCGTTCGACCTGGGGATCGTGGAGGCGCGACAGAAATTCGCCGTCAAGGAAGAGCCCTGCGAGGGGACCGTGGAGAGCTACGAGAAGGTGTTCATCGGCGAGCCGTACGAGGTGGACCGGGAAGTGGCCGACGCGCTCGGTCTCAAGGCGAGCTACCTCGACCTCATCCGGGCCGCCAAGGCCGAGCTGGAAAGCCTGTAGCCTCTCAAACGCGGACGTCGAAGCCAACGTAGCTGCCGGTGGCGGCGCCCCACGCCACCTCCACGTTATCCACCCGGGCGCCGGGCGGGCCGACGTAGAGGTACTCCGAAAGCTTCTCGAGCTGGTATCGCTCTCCCTCCGCCCAGACCTCCACCGTACCGTCCGGACAGTTACGCACGTAGCCGGTTACGTCCAGATGGTCCGCCCGGGCCTGGACGGAACCCCGAAAGAAAACGCCCTGCACTCTCCCGCGGACGACGGCCCGCAGCGAGACAAGGTCGGTCATGTGACGGTTCCCTTTCTACCAGCTTTGCCTAAAGAGGTAACCCCGCCCGAGATCCTTCGGTCGTCCCGAATGCATCGGGACTCCCAAGGAGATGACACTCCGGGAAGGTTAGTCCTCCGCCTCCTCCCGGTGCTTCCTGATCTTCTTGACGACCTCGACCGGGGGTGCGGGCGGGACGATGCTCACCTGGGAGGGTTTCCTGGCGTCTTTCCTGGGTTTTTTTGCTTCTCGTTTTTCCTTATCGCGGCTTCCCATAAAACCCTCTTTCATGGGGTATCGTTACTGTGAGCAGTTTAGCAAATAGAGGTCAATCCGTAAAGCCCGCACCGAGGCGGTCGAGGGCCTGGCGGGCAGCCTCGTTCTCGGCGGTCTGCTTCTTTTTACCGGCGGCCTCGCCCATGGTCTCGCCGTTGATGACAACCTCGACAGTGAAGCGCTTATCGTGGGCAGGGCCGCTCTCCCCGGTGAGTCGATAGTCCGGCACGGCCTTGAAGCGGGCCAGCGTCACCTCCTGGAGACGGCTCTTATAGTCCCGTCCCACGTTAGCCGACCGGTCCCATTCCGCGGCGAGCAGCCGCAGCACCATGTCCCGGGCGGTCTCCATGCCCCGATCGAGATACACGGCGGCGATGACCGCCTCCAGGGCGCCGGCCAGGTTGGGGACCTTGTCCCGCCCCCCGGTGGTCTCCTCACCTTTGCCGAGGCACAGGAAATCTCCGAGATGAATCGTACGGGCCACGCGGGCAAGCGTCTCACGGCGGACGAGCGAGGCACGGCGCTTGGTCATGGCGCCCTCGGCGAGGTCCGGGTAGTCCAGATAGAGCTTCTCGGCAACGATCATATCCAGCACCGCATCCCCCAGAAACTCGAGCCGCTCGTTGTGGCCGAGACCGGCGGCGGGGTTCTCGTTGCAGTAAGAGCTGTGGACGAGGGCCTGCCGTAGCGGGGCCGGCTCCGTGAAGGAAACGCCGAGGGCTTTTTCCAGCGGGGACGTATCGGTCATAGCTGCCTTCCGCTCCTACGATAACGGGGGAACGGGGAGGCTGTCAACCGCGGCCTAAACCCCGTTGTCACCTACTACGGGTCATGGTATAATTTACGTGTCCGTTGGGGAGTCGTCTAGTGGTAGGACAGCGGACTCTGGATCCGTATGCAGAGGTTCGAATCCTCTCTCCCCAGCCAGTAGATACGGCGCATTCGTCTAGCGGTTAGGACGCCGCCCTCTCAAGGCGGAGATCACGGGTTCGAATCCCGTATGCGCTACCAAGACCACTAAAGCCCCCTGTTTTGAAGCTAATTCAGCGATAACAGGGGGTTTTATTTTTTTACGTCTGAAAAATGACCAGAGTTTCGCTGCTCGTTGGGTGATATATCCGTTTTCCAACCAAGGGTCATCTGAAATTTTTACCATCGCCCGGTATAGTGGTCAGATGGCGAACCGAGTTTTAGTCTACTGTCCGCACTGCGGGTGCAAGGTCTACCGAGATGCGGCGAACGGGCATCCCCACCATGCCGCAAACGCGGACCACACCGCAACGAAGAATGCTGATGTGGAAGAGCGCTCACCTGAAGATGTCCTGGAGGAGAGCGAGCATAGCGAAAACCGAACCGCTGAGATGACCTCATAGCCGGTACATCGACACTGAAAAAACCCTGTACCGACAGAGGATAAGAGCCGGGCCGCGGCCTACCGGTCCGGCTCTACGTTTTATTGCTGCGGCGATCACGAGGCGGGTATCGCGCCTCCGGCTTCAATCGCGGCGCGGGACATGGTACAATCCCGTACAGGACGCATGATGCAACCCGCGGGAAAACCCGTCAGCTCCCGCGCTCCGGGCCGGCTCTACCACCGGCTGGGCGCCCACCCGGTCACGGGAGGCACTCGTTTTGTCGTCCGGGCCCCCAAAGCTCGCGCCGTCTCGGTCATCGGGGAATTCAACAACTGGGATAGCGAGGCCCATCCCCTACAACGGCGCCTCGGCGGTATCTGGGAAAGGACGGTCCCATCCGCCGTCAAAGGGCAGCGCTATAAATACCACGTCGTGCCGCATAAAGGCGGCGACGGCACGGACAAGGCGGACCCCTGCGGCTTCTATCACGATGTCGCGCCAAACAAGGCTTCCATCATCTGGGACCTCGACTACGCCTGGGGTGACCGTGACTGGATGGCGGCACGCCGTGAGCGGAACCGCCTCGACGCGCCTATCTCCATCTACGAGGTACATCCCGGCTCCTGGCGACGTGTACCCGCGGAGGGCGGGCGATCGCTCAATTACCGCGAGCTGGCGGCGCCACTGGCTGATTATGTCAAGAAGCTCGGCTTCACCCACGTGGAGTTCACCCCGGTCATGGAGCACCCCTTCTACGGCTCGTGGGGCTACCAGGTGACCGGCTACTTCGCGCCGACGAGCCGTCAGGGAACGCCACAGGACTTCATGTACCTGGTGGACCATCTCCACCAGGCGGGGCTCGGCGTTATTTTGGACTGGGTGCCCTCCCACTTCCCCAACGATCCCCACGGCCTCGCACTGTTCGACGGCACGCACCTCTACGAGCACCCCGACCCACGCCGTGGCTTCCACCCGGACTGGACGAGCTGCATCTTCGACTACGGCCGCCCGGAGGTGCAGGACTTCCTCATCGCCAGCGCCCTCTTCTGGCTAGATATCTACCACGCCGACGGTCTCCGCGTGGACGGCGTCGCCTCCATGCTGTACCTCGACTACTCCCGGCGGCCGGGCGAGTGGCTCCCCAACAAGAACGGCGGGCGCGAGAACCTGGAGGCGATCGACTTTCTTCGGCGCCTCAATACCGAGGTCTACGCCGCCTTCCCGGACGTGCAGACCTACGCCGAGGAATCGTCGGCGTGGCCGATGGTCTCGCGGCCGGTCGAATCCGGCGGGCTCGGCTTCGGGCTAAAGTGGGACCTCGGCTGGATGCACGACACACTAGAGTACCTGTCGCTCGACCCCGTCTACCGCCGCTACCACCAAGACGACCTCACCTTCCGTATGGTGTACGCCTTCCACGAGAACTTCGTACTGCCCCTTTCCCACGACGAGGTTGTCCACGAGAAAAGCTCGCTGCTCGGTCGTATGCCGGGCGACGACTGGCACAAGTTCGCCAACCTCCGGCTCCTCTACGGCTACATGTTCACCCAGCCCGGCAAGAAGCTCCTCTTCATGGGCGGGGAGTTCGCCCAGTGGCACGAATGGCAGCACGACGGTACCCTGGAGTGGGACCTCACCAAGTACGACCGGCACCAGCAGGTGACCGGCTGGCTGACCCGCCTCAACCGTCTCTACCGAGAGCTGCCGGCGCTGCACGCGCGGGACTGCGGTCCGGAGGGTTTCCAGTGGGTGGACCTCCGGGACGCCATGCACAGCATCGTCAGCTACCTGCGCCTCGGCGGGGAGGAGGATGACCTGCTGCTCGTCGTCTGTAACTTCTCGGACTACACGTACGAGCGCTATACCGTCGGCGTGCCGGAAAGCGGCTACTGGAAAGAGGTCGCCAACAGCGACGACAGCTCTTGGGGCGGCGCCGACCGTACCAACCCGCGGGCGCGGCGGGCCCGCCGGGGAAACGCCCAGGGGCAGCCGTATGCCATTGAGATCACGCTGCCTTCGCTGGCCATGGTCTGCTTCCACCACCGCCGCCAGCCGCTCAGCACCACCAATGATCGGAAGGAAAGGTAACATGGAACGGGCCGTCTGCATCCACGGACATTTTTACCAGCCGCCCCGGGAAAACCCGTGGCTCGAGGCCATCCAGCTCCAGGACTCGGCGGCGCCCTACCACGACTGGAACGAGCGTATCGCCGACGAGTGCTACGCGCCCAACGCGGCAGCCCGACTCCTCGATGCAGAGGGCTACATCACCGCCATAACCAACAACTACCGGGACATCAGCTTCGACATGGGGCCCACGCTGCTGAAGTGGCTCGAAGACGCCCGACCCAGTGTCTATGACGCCGTTATGG
This sequence comes from uncultured Dehalococcoidaceae bacterium, assembly GCA_964580635.1. GTDB lineage: Bacteria > Chloroflexota > Dehalococcoidia > Dehalococcoidales > RBG-16-60-22 > DAOUEG01. The sequence continues at coordinate 17,910 of CAZOMF010000003.1, read as the reverse complement.
ACGCGGACGCTCTCAGCCGCGAGGCCCACGGCGGTCACGGTGCGGCCATGGCCCAGCCGTACAACCACATGGTCATGCCGCTGGCCAACCGGCGCGACAAGGTCACCCAGGTGGTCTGGGGTATCCATGACTTCCGTCACCGCTACGGGCGCGAGCCGGAGGGAATGTGGCTGCCGGAGGCGGCGGTCGATTTGGAAACGCTCGACATCATGGCGGAAAACGGCATCCGGTTCACCATCCTCGGGCCGCAGCAGGCCAGCCGGTTCCGGCCGCTCGGCGAAGGGGCGTGGCAGGAGCCTGAAGGCGAGCTCGATACGCGCCGACCCTACCTGATACAACTGTCCGAAGGGAGGTCCATCGCCGTCTTTTTCTACGACCACCCCATCTCCCAGGCGGTGGCCTTCGAGGACCTCCTCGATAACGGCGAGAAGCTGGCCAGGCGTCTGCTGGGGGGTTTCAGCCCCAAGGCCGCTGACGACGAGATCGTTAGTCTGGCCACCGACGGCGAGACCTTCGGTCACCACCACCGCTTCGCGGACATGGCCCTCGCCGCCGCGCTCGACTACCTCGGGAAAACGAAAACGGCGACCGTCACCAACTACGCCGAATACCTGTCCCGGCACCCGCCCGAATACGAGGTGGAAATCCGCGAGAACACCTCGTGGAGCTGCCCGCACGGCATCGAGCGCTGGCGGAGCGACTGTGGTTGCAACGCGGGACGCAACCCCGCCTGGAACCAAAGCTGGCGGGCGCCGCTGCGCGCCGCGTTCGACTGGCTGCGGGATACGCTCGATGAGGTCTACGAGTCATTCGCCAGGTGGTACCTCAAAGACCCGTGGGCCGCCCGGGACGACTACATCGATATCGTCCTCGACCGCTCCGAGGCGGTCATCCGGGACTTCATGGCGCGCCATGCCGCCACCGAAACGAACGAGGCAGCCACTATTACCATCCTCAAGCTGCTGGAACTCCAGCGCCATACCATGCTGATGTACACGAGCTGCGGGTGGTTCTTCGACGACCTGGCGGGCATGGAGACCGTCCAGGTGCTCCAGTACGCCGGACGGGCACTCCAGCTCGCCGGTGACCTCGGCCGCACCGACCTCGAGGCGCCCTTCCTCGAACGACTGGCCGCCGCCCGGAGCAACGTGGACCGCTACGGCGACGGCCGCAGCGTCTGGGCACAGTTCGTGCGACCGGCTATGATCGACCTGCCGCGGACCGCCGCCCACTTCGCCATCAACGCCATCTGCGAGCGTCCCGGCGAGCAGCGCCACGTCTACTGCTACCGCATCGACCTGGAGAACGAGTTCTTCCTCACCTCCGGCAAGCGGTGCCTGGCGGCCGGGAAGGTATGCGTGACCTCGGTCATCACGCTGGAATCGGACACGTTCGACTTCGGCGTGCTGCACCTCGGCGACCACAACATCAACGCCGGTATACGGAAAGCGACGGACGAGGCCGCCTACCGGGCAATCGCGGAAGACCTCACGGCCGCCTTCACCACGGAGGACGTCCCGGAAACGCTCCGGCGGCTGGACAAGCACTTCGGCGGTGGGCTCTATTCCATCCGTGACCTGTTCCGCGACGAACAGCGGGCGGTGCTGGAGCGTATCCTCGAAGGAAACCTGGCCGACATCGAGACCGCCTTCCGGCAGATATACGATACCTATCACCCGCCGATGCGTTACCTCGTCGAGCTCGGCCATCCCATCCCGGCCGGGTTCCGCACGGCGGCCGAGTTCGTGCTGGACATCAGCCTGCGCCGGACCCTCCAGGAGATACCGCTCGATGTGGCCCGGCTGGCCGGCCTGCTGGAGGAGGCGGCGACCTGGCAGGTCAAGCTGGACGACGAGGGACTTTCCTACCTGACCGGGGAAGCGCTGGAACGGCTCATCTGGCTCGCGGTGGCGGAGCCCGACCGGACGGACCGACTCGACGACCTCCTGGCCGACGCCAACGAGATAGAGCGGCTGCCGTTTAAGGTGGAACTGCGGAAGGTCCAGAACATCTTCTACGATCTGATGCAGCGGGAATACCGCGGGCGGCGCGAGGCAGCCGACGCCGGCAACGCCGAGGCCCGCGACTGGCTGGAGCGTATTTCGGCGCTGGCGGAGCTTCTTAAGATGCGCCTTCCCGGGAGCTAGAGCAAACGCTTCCTATATAAGAAGGTACATCTCTCCGAAGACATCGACAGGTGCTCCGGCGGTATGGTCAAGTCAGTCCACGAACGCCGCGATTTTTCCGGGGTTTCCGGCGACCATAAAGCTATTATCACTGAAATCAGCATTTTCTACCGCTGTGATGACGATTGTCCGGCTCTGCCGAGATAAAACAGAGTCGCGGCACCGCGTGTAATTCCTCACAGTTACAATACCAGCAGTCTCGGTCCCTGTCCCTGTAATAAAGCCGGGACCGTACCCCCCGAATCCCCGCAGACCCCCCTTATTGAAGGCTAACAATTCCAATACATTTTTGTTTACATTCCTGTAAATTTCCCTTTTTTTTCATTGACAGTGAAAACCTCGAAACCTAGACTCACGATGTAGAAAAATGTGGGAAACTGCATGTTTTGTCAGCAATCGTGTGAAAACTGTACCTGTTTATAAACAAAAATACCGAAGAAAAAAGCCAATGCTCGTAGAAAGATATCCGACCTGACACTCTCATTCATGTCCGTACCGGGAGAACTGAAAGTTGCTGCCCGACAGTGATAAGGCTTGAAACTACAGCTGCTTTTAGGAGGAGGTGAAACAACAGACGACAGAACATTCTCTATCATGTCCCTCGACGACACGCGACGAAAAAACACTTCAAATCCCGAGCAAACACTATGAAGAAAGGAGCCATGCGTTGAAAAAGAAAACGACAGGTTTTATTTTCAGCATTCTGCTCATATTGTGCGCCCTCGTGCTACCGGCAGCGCCGGTAGCGGCTGCTAGCACAATCAATGTATCAACGACCATTCAGGACGCCATCAACGCCGCTAACAGCGGTGACACGATCACAGTGCCAGCCGGAACGTATCCGGAGACTCTGAACCTCCAGGGCAAGTCACTTACCATCCAAGGCGCGGGCATCGACGCGACAACTGTGAACGCGAGCGCCTCGACCGGCTATGCCATCCAGAACTTCGGGGACGGCACGACTATCACCGGGCTTACCCTGATCGGGACCAGCCCATCAGGCTCCAGCTATGGCTTCAAGATCACCCACGTCAGCAACATCACGCTGGACAACATCAAGGTGGTAAACTCCGGCAAGACCGGCATCGACCTCAACACCGTCAGCACGGCCAGCCTCAGTAATATCGAGGTCGATAACACGGTCAGCGGCTTCGGCGTGCAGATCCTGGATTCCACCAACGTCGGCGTGACCAATGTTACCACCAGCGGCAATGCCTGGGGTGGCGTGAGCGTTCAGACGGCCGGCGCCAGCACCGATACGGTAGTCTTCAGCGGTACCTTCAACGCCGCCGAATCGATCCCGCTGCTGCTGGAGAAAGACCCCCCGACGTACTACGACCTCACCAACATCACCGTTCCGGCACAGTTCGGCTACGTTGTCTACGCCTTCCGTTCCCCCGACAACTACATGCAGTGGTTCTACCGGACGACACTGGCCGACGCCCAGACGTTCGCGCAGGGTCTCCTCGCCGCCCCCGCGACCTACTCCGACGTTCTCATCTATAACCTCGCCGGGGACACCTACTACGTCATGAACGGCATGAGTATCCAGGACGCCATCGACATGACCGGCTCGCCCGATACCATCCACGTGGGCGCCGGCACCTACGACGAGACATTGAACATCGACGGACACGCCGGCCTGACCATCGTGGGGGACAACCCGGCGACGGTCATCTACCAGCCCTCGACCACACAGAACTGGAACATCGGCTCTTCACCCACCCGCCAGGTAGCCATCAGGGTGGTCAATTCCACCGGCGTGACCCTCACCGGCATGACGATGGACTTCCAGCTCATCGCGGGCAACAACTACGGCGTGCTGTACTATGACAGCACCGGCAGTCTGTCTGGCAACGTCATCGAGAACATCTCCGCTCCCGACGCGAGCGGCTTCTACAGCGAGATCGGCACGTATTTCCGGGCGCCCGGTTACACCGACGCGTCCCGGGCGGCGGTGACGGTCTCTGGCAACACCTTCATCGACGCGGGACGGGTTGCCCTCCTGACCCATGACTACGTGAACGCGACCATCACCGGCAACACGTTCTACAAGACGTTCGCGGACTTCGGGTACGCCATAGAAATGGGTTCCCAGTCCAACGGCACTATCACCGGGAACGTCATCCACGGCTACAACACGCCGGCCGCCTCCGACGGCAGCAACTCCGCCGGCATCTACGTAGAGAACGACTTCACCGGACCGCTCTTCGGCTCGTTCCCTCACGTGACCAAAGCCGTCGGTATCTCCGGCAACGAAATCTACGACTGCCAATGGGGCCTCTACGCCGGCAACGAGTACGACGGCTACTCCGGCGACGTGGACATCGTCCTTTCGTTGAACGGCAACAACTTCCACAACAACACCACCGGCGGCGCGCTCATTACCGACGAGGACAAGGAATACGGCTCGTCGGTCAGCGTCAGCGGCGGTAACAACATGCTCCAGAACAACGGACTCTACGGCTACGAGATCTACACCCAGGGAGACGGCGACATCAGCGTCGCATTGACCGGCGAGACCATCACGGGGAACGACCAGGGCGTCTACATCCAGGACGACGCCGGTGTTGCCAGCAACAGCTCCTACTCAGTGGCCATCAACTTGAGTGAGATCGAGAGCAATACGAGCTACGGTATCAATAACACGACCTCACTGTTCACGGTCAACGCCCTCAACAACTGGTGGGGCGCTTCCAGCGGTCCCTACCAGGCGACGACGAACCCGCTCGGCGCGGGTAACGCAGTCAGCGACTACGTCGACTACGATCCGTGGGCCGTGGTGGTCGATGTCTATGTCACCGACAGCATGGGCAGCCCCCTCGAGAATGCCCTCGTCAAGTACACGTTGGGCTCCACCCATGACATGGGGTACACGGATGCCTCAGGCCACCTCTACGCCCCCTTCTCCTCCAGCACAGGCGACCTCGAGGTCTGGGCCGTCTGGAACCACACCAACAGCCCGCACCTGACACAGGACATCGCGGTCAATCCAGTCTTCAACTTCCAGACCATCGCCTTGACGCTGCGGCTGGAAACGCATACCGGCACGCCGCTCGATAGCGGCAAGCCGCGTTGGGGCAACGGCGCCACCTACACGACCCGATGGTGGCCGGACAATCCGGGGACGCTCACCGGCGCCACGGCGCCCGGCGAGACGACCGCCGAGATCTTCCCTGGCACGTACTCCTTCCAGATGCAGTACGCAGCCACTTCAGAAGCCAAGGTCAGCGTCAATATTCCCAACGCCAATACCACGCTCACCTGGCAGACCAGCACGGTCACCTTCAACTATTCCGACAGTATCTCCTACGGCGGTGCCACCGGCGATAGCACCTGGTTCAACTCGACGCCGACGTTCCAGCCGACCAAGGAACTGCTGCCGGGCACCTATCTGTTCGACTTCCGTCACGGCGGACGGGCGAACGTGACCATCGAGCCGGTCCAGACGACGCTCAACGTGGCCGTCCTGGTCCTCACCGACCACCTGGGCGCGCCGCTCGACGGCGGGCAGGGCCGCGGCGGCTACGGCGCCACCTACACAACGTGGTTCGTGCCGCAGCCGACAGGTTTCGATGCCAGCTACCCGGGCAAAACAATCGACGTCCGTCCGGCCAGCAACCCCACCATGTCCTACGAGATGCGCTACAACTCCACGACCAAGGTGGTGACGCAGGACGTCTCGCTGGACTCCTTCTTCAACTACCAGACCAACCTGCTGACGCTGCGGCTGGAAACGTGCGACGCCACGCCGCTCGACGGCGGTCACGCGCGCTGGGGCAACGGCGCCACCTACACGACCCAATGGTTCCCGGCCAATCCGGGCACGCTGACCGGCAGCTCCGCTCCGGGCGAAACGACCGGCGAGGTATTCGCGGGGACGTACTCCTTCGAGATGCAATATCAGGGCACCGCGGAAGCCAAGATCAGCGTGGATGTCCCGGACAGCGACTTCACGGTGACCTGGCAGACGACCACCGTGACGCTCAACTACGACGGGCAGATCTCCTATGGCGGTCCCACTGGAGATGCGCAATGGTTCGATCAGCCGACGATGGAGCTGCTGCCGGGCACCTATACCTTCCACTTCCGCGATGCCGGCACGGTGGACCTGACCTTCAGCGGCTGCGACTACGAGGTAACCGCCGCCACGGATGCGCTGGTCGTACCGGTCCAGTACAAGATGGTCTCCTATAACTACAACCGGCGGACCAAGATCTTCTCCGAAGCGCTCAAGGTACGGCTGCGCAACCTGGGGGCGGAGAAAATCTATAACGTCCACATGAGCCTCAGCAGCTGGCCGCCCAACAACACTATCCTCGACGGCGACGTATCGTTCCCTGACATTCCCGCAGGTGCGGCGGTCTGGAGCAACGATACGTTCTACCTCCAGATAGACCTGGGCCATCCCGCTGATCCCTCGCTGGGCACCACCTGGAACATCAGCTACGAAGACGCGGGAGGGACGCTCTACCTGCTGTTCAACATCCCCCAGTAACAACCGGGTGATTCCCCGCGGGGGAGTCATACCTCACCGACTTCCAGAGGGCGGGTACCTGGTACCCGCCCTCTTCCTTTGGGCAGCACCAGTACCACCAGCGCCTGAACGCCCTTCTTACCTGACTCTGACCTTCCCCGTCGCCGGCCCTAACCCCCGTACTATCGGACGGCGAGCATTTTTCGGTATTTCCCGGATTGACCATCATTTTTTGCCGGGATTCTCTCCTTTTTCTTATAATTGAAACCATTTTTTTACTGGACGCAAACCATTAAATTACGGAAAACCCCTTAAAATAGAACAATGTTTTAGAACTATATCTCTTCATCCTGTACGTGTGCGATACCAATATGCAGCAACGACAGCCGAAAACAGAGATGCCGGTCGCCGGCACCCCGAAATGCGTACCCTATGATTTCTGGGAAGAAGTCCTGCAGCGGCACGCCACGTTATGGTGCCGGGTAGGATCGGACAGTATGCGTCCGGTACTCTGCAAGGGAGACATGGTACTCATCCGCACGGCGGGTGCTGCGAGCGTGGCGTGGGGAGACATCGCGGTGTTCCGGAAACAGGGCACCTGGGTCATCCACCGGGTCATCGGCAGGAAACAAAGGGACGGCCGTCTGTACTACCTGGAAAAGGGAGACGCCAACCCCGACGGCAGCTATATCGAAGACGCCTGCGTCATCGGAACGGTCCAGCGCATCCGCGGCACGCACGGCACGATCGATACCGACCACTGGACCGGCAAGCTCAGCCTGCTGGTCTTCGCGTCTATCTCGCTTTTCTCACTGAGACTCGCCACAGCCTGGCGGCGCTATGTCCGGAACGGCCGCTATCCCTCGCCTTCACCCGACCGAAACGACGTATGCAACCGGCTGCTCACCCCGGTCACAGCAGCCGCCTTGCGTCTTTTTTCACGAAGCGAACAAATCTCCGAAAAACCAGCTGCTGCAGGAGAGCCGGCCCAATGAACATCAGACTCGGTGACACCTCATTGCGATTCTCGTCCAACGATGCCGGGTTCATGACCGACATGGCCGAGACGTACCGGCCTTTCCTGACCGACCGGGAACCGGACTTCGATCTATCGTTCACGCTGGATTCCAACCTGACGCCCGCCCAGGCACGGCGAATCCTCAGGGCCAGCCGCGCGCACCAGAACGGAAGCAGGTACTATACCGTTCCCGACCTGATAGACTGCCGCCTGGACTGGGACAGGCGGGCGCTCGCCGTCAGGACACAGAAGGCCTTGTTCCACCGGGATGCGGACTACCGACTGATGAGCTACCTGCTGCGGGGAGTGTACGCCGGCGTCCTGAAGAAATACCGGCAGGCGGCGGTGAAGTATCACATCGTACACGGGTGCGGGGTGGTATCCGGCGAGCGTTTCTACCTGTTCACCGGGGTTTCCGGTTCCGGCAAGAGCACGGTCGCCAAGCTGGCCGGCCACCGGACTGTGCTGAATGATGAAGCGGTGCTGCTCAGCACCCGCGGCGGCCGGTTCCAGATCACCGGCTCTCCCCTCACAGGGGAAGTACCCCGAACATCCGCGCGAAAGGGCGATCTCGCCGCCATCTTCTTCCTGGAGCACGCTCCGGAGGTGCGTCTCACGCCGCTCTCCACAACGAAAGCCTACCCGCAGTTGCTGTGCCAGTTCTTCGACCTGGCGCCGCTCTTCGAGCAATCGGACCGGAAAACATTCCAGGAACGCGCCGAGATAAGCGCCCGTCTGGCCCAGGCCGTTCCGTGCTACACGCTGGGATTTAAACCTGACACTACTTTCTGGGAGGTAATCGAACATGCCCAATGAATCCGTTTGCCTGGAAATGGTCCCCCGCCAGAGTGAGGACGTCATCTGGCGTAACATCGCGGGAGAGGTCGTCATTGCCGACCGCGATAACGGCACCATCCGCGTCCTGAACAAGACCGCGAGCGCCATCTGGTGCCTGCTGGACGGCCGCAACGACATATCGAACGTCGCATCCAAGCTGTCCGATACCTTCAACACCGAGCCGGACGTGGCCGAGCGGGACTCGCTGGACTTCTGCCAGCAGCTGCTGGACGGCGGGCTGCTCAGTGTCAAGGGAGCCTAGGAGCACTGTCATGGGTACCATCCTGCGACCGAAACTGCACGGAGTTATGAAACGGGCGGCGGACCATCTGGTCCCGTTCCAGGTGTCCATCGAGCTGACGCACCGCTGCAACCTGAGGTGCACCCACTGCTACGTGGATACCCGCTCTCCGCGTGAAATGACACTCAAAGAGTGTACCGTCGTCCTGGACCAGCTGGCGGACGCGGGCACCATGTACCTGATGTTCACCGGCGGCGAGGTGCTCGTCCGGGAGGACTTCATGGACATCGCCTGGTACGCCAGGAACCGCGGTTTCCTGCTGACGATCCTGACGAACGGGACGCTTCTCACGCCGACGACTGCCTACGAACTGGCGCTGCTGGAGCCGGTCCAGGTCGGACTGAGCCTGCACGGAGCGTGCAGTCAGACCCATGACGCCATCACCGGGGTGCCCGGCTCCTTCGACCGGCTCATGGAGGCGATCCGGCTACTGAAACATCACGAGGTCACGGTGGGCCTGCAAGGGAACGTAATGGACAGCAACGTCCACGAGATACCGGACATCAAGGCGCTCGGCACGAAACTGGGCGTCAACGTCCATCTTTCGTCCGAGTTCGTGCCCGGCAAGAGCGGTTCGATGGAACCCTTCGGTCACGAAGCCGCCTCGCAGCAGCTCTGCAAGGGGATGGGACAGCAATGGATCGAGGAAAGTCAAGCGGCCGCGAAAGTCGGCCCCTGCAAAGCCGGTAAAGGCATCTGCTCGGTCGCCCCGAACGGGGATGTGTTCCCCTGCCTGCTCATGCCGATGCGGATAGGGAACCTGCTGGAAACCGGTTTCCAAGAACTATGGAAAACACATCCCTGCAAGGAACTGGAACAGCTGCGTTCGGTCACCGAGGACGACATGACCGAGTGTAAAGCATGCGCCATAGCCGCATTCTGCCACCGCTGTATGGGGGTAGCCTACAGTGAGACCGGATCCGTGACGAGTCCGGCCCCCACTGCCTGCCGAAACGCCCACCTCAAGTACAGCTATATAACGCAAAGAAAGGAGGTGTGATGATGAAGGACTCGTATGTGAAGCCCGCCATGGAAATCGAAGTCATCGACGTGACACTCCTCGCCTGCCAGGGCGGCAGCTCGATCGACGGCGGCGTCTCAGGCCCCGTCGCCCAGAACCAGCCCAATTTTGGCATCTGCTGTCCGTAGACCGCCGTAACGGAAGGCACCCTTTCCGACCTCATTTCTCGCGACGAGGGATCGATTACATCGATGCTCCAAAGATGATGAGGTGTCAGCCTCATCGTTCCGGGGGCTGCCGTTCCGCTCGACAATGGACCAGAGCCATCCCTTTCCTGGGAAAGGGAGCAGCGATACGGCGCTGCTCCCTTTTTTCGTATTTTCTGACCACCGGAAATTTGTCTGCGGCTCCTCACTATCTCCTGTGTTCCGTTTCCACTCCGCCGGGTGTTTGTTATATAATGGTGCGGAATTTCGACGTGAAAACAGGAGGTACCCATGGATCTGGGATTTAAAGGTAAAGTGGCCCTCGTGACCGGCGCCGGCAGCCAGATCGGCTTCGGGAAGGAAATCGCCATCACGCTGGCGCGGGAAGGGTGCTCCAGCATCGCCGTCACGGACATCAACCTGGACGACGTCAAGCTCACCGCCGATACGCTCAAGAAAATGGGTGTCAAGGCCGTGGCCATCAAGGCGGACGCGACCAAGAAGGACGACGTCGATGCCATGGTCAAGCAGGTCATCGAGGAGTACGGACGCATCGATATCCTCTGCAACGTGGCCGGCGGCATCATGGGCGGCGGGCCCATCGAGCAGCAGAAGCCGGAAATCTGGGAGAAGGAGATCGCCCTCAACCTCTTCAATCCCATGCTAATGGCGGCGGCGGTCGTCCCCCAGATGCGGCAGCAGGGCGGCGGCGCCATCGTCAACATCGGCTCCGGCAGCAGCCACATGTACAGTCACGGCGTCGGCGTGTACGCGCAGGCCAAGGCCGCCATCGATGTCTTCACCAAGCAGCTGGCGTTCGTGGAGGCCGGGAACCATATCCGCGTTAACTGCGTGGCCCCCGGGCCCTCCCCGACCAATTTCATCAAGGCGGACGACAAGCAGGCAGTCGTCGACCGGCTCATCAAGGAGATCCCGCTGGGACGGGCAACCGCGCCGAGCGATATCGCCAACGCGACGTTGTTCTTTGCCTCGGATGTGACCGCCGTCGACATCTCCGGCCAGGTGCTGCACGTCTCCGGCGCCTCGGTCATGTAGACCTCAGAAGCCCGGCATCAACGGGGCGGCCCGCCTCTGGCGGGCCGCCTCCTTTTTTCCACGGTATCTTAAGCCGCAATTTTGTTAAATTTCCGTAACAAGCCTCCCGGTCTAGCTGGTCACGTCTTGACAGGCTCAAAAACCGGGAGGTAGCATGAAACCGGAAGCTCATGGTACAGCCTGAATCTTCCATGGGAGGTACGAGGTGAGATTACATGGGCTTTTTGGAGTCTGGCAAGTCGATTCATACAGCCCTGCCTTGCGGCAGGGCTCGAGGAAGCCCGATCCGGCTCGTACACGCAAAGACCGGCGCTGAGTACAGAAAGTGAAAGGCGCGGCAGGGTGGTATCCCACCACGGTGAGCCGGAACAAGGTAAGGGACCATACAGCGGGGGCGCTCGAAAGGGCACTCCCGCTTCTTTATGGCTGGTTGGCGGGCTGATCGATGGGTTCGGAGAGGCCGGTCGCGTCGAGGAGCTGCTGGTAGTACTCGGCGATGTCCTTGTCGTAGATCTTGGACGCCGCCTTCTGGAATGGCATGAGCAGGGAATCACGGTAGATCTTCTCGATGTTCGGCAGCATGTTGAGGAAGGAGTTGGTGGTGTTGTCAGACGCCGTGTCGATGGAGGTTTCGGCCTGCGTCGGGAGCAGCGTCCTCACACCGATGAGCATGAGGGCGCAAAGAATGACACCCGCTACGAAACTTATAGCTACCTTCACTTGTTGTTCCCCATCGTGGCCCGGTCCAGATTCCGGGCCACTCTCATTATTGTGGCACACGGGTGTAAAAACCGGGATAAAGACTGTAAAAAAACCGTAAAGAAACGCTTAATTTTCCGTAAAGAATGACACCGGGAGAAAAAACGCGGCGCGCCCCTCGGAAGGAGCGCGCCGCGAGCCGGAGAACCTGAAGCCGCCGGACGCCGGGGACTACCGCGTATGTATTCCCGCAATGAGTGCCTCCGCATACGATTGCTGACCGGATATCGCCGCGAAGATACGGTTGCCGCTGACCCGGATGACCACCTGCACACGCGCTCCCCCACCAGCATCGATGGAGCCCCGGTAGACCTCTATGTCACCGAGCGTGCCTTTCTCGTACCCGGCCCCGCTGATGGCGTTGCCGGCCAGCATTCCAACGATGAAGCCGGGCCAGTCGGACTTGATGGATACCAGCACCCCGGCGTTGAGATCGATGATGGACTGGAGCGTCGGGTGCTGGGCAACGGAGCGGATATCGATGGGCGCGGCCGCGTAGAGGCCGGCGGTCACGACCTTGATACCGGAAGACTTGGTGAGGGTGGAGACGAGGGACTTCGTCTCCTCCGTGGCCTGGGCAGTGATGAGCTTGACGAGCGCATCGCCCGGTTCGGCCGCCGCCGCGGCAAGGGCCAGCGTGGAGCCGCCGTCCGGGTAGAAGGAAAGGGCGTCGATGCCGGGTCGGAAGTTATACTTGACGAGATTTCCACCGGAGATAGCCGATTTCATGTTCGCCGCAGCGGTGGTACCGTCTTCGTCCACGAAGTAGACGACGGCGCCGTCCTGCTTCGTCCAGATGTGGGCGTCGGAGGGGACATCGGCGATGGTCCGGGCCGCCTCATCCGGGCTTGTCATGGTTAAAGCGCCGCCCCAGGCGAAGGCGGTATCCGTCGTCACGCCCCACATGGCCAGGGAAACGACGGAGAGGTCGGCGGGCGCCTGGAGGATCTCGAGCGGCAGCACCGTGGGCTGCGGCTGTTCGATGTAGGTGTAGACATCGAGGTGAATGTCCGGCACGAGGGTTTCGGCCACGGCGAGCGGGCCGGAGGTCGGGGGCGAAGGCACCGGCAGGTCGCAGCCGGCCAGCGGGAGCAGCAGCGCGACGAGTAGCAGGCCCGCCAGCGCCAACCAAGCTTTCTTCCTGCGAGTCGGCGGCTGTTTCATGGCTTCGCGTCCCTTCGCACTCTCTACTAAAAGGCTAGGGCATTACGGGCCGACTGTCAAGATGACTTTCGTTACGGCTTGACATACGGAAAAACGCGTCCCTACAATGAGGCGTGACCGGTCTCCCGGCACATCGTACGTATTCCAGGAGGCAGCGTGAGCAGGACGGTCCGCACCGTGCCGGCGGTACTTACGGATGACCCGATCATCCTGGGGAGACTGGTGGCCCAGGCGGAGCGGTTCACGGACTTCGTCCAGTTCGATATCATGGACGGACAGTTCGTGCCGTCCTCGTCCGTCACCTGTGCGGACATCGTTTCCCTCCACCCGCGCATCGGCTGGGAGGTCCATCTGATGGTCGTCCACCCGGAGCAGTACCTGCAGGACTACAAGGACGCCGGGGCCAGGCGGATCGTCTTTCACTTCGAGGCGACCGCCTCGCCGGAGGTCATCATCGAGAAAATCCACGCGCTCGGCCTGGAGGCCGGGCTGGCCGTCAACCCGGAGACGCCCGTCGAGGCCATTGCGCCGTTCACGAATATCCTCGACGGCGTGCTCTTCATGTCCGTCCATCCCGGCTACTACGGCGCGAAGTTCCTCCCCGAGGTCATGGACAAAGTCAAGGCGTTCCGGAAGCAATACCCGCGCCTGGAGATAGGCGTGGACGGCGGCGTAAGCGGGGACACCATTCCTACCATCGTCCCGGCCGGGGCGGACGTCATCTACATCGGCTCGGCCATCTTCCGCCAGGACGACCCGGGGGCGGCCTACCGCCGCCTGGCGGAGCTGGCGAACCGCTACGCGGACTGAAGCACAGAGGAGTCGTACCATGTTCAAGGTAAAAGCAACGGTCATCGGGTTCCTCAAAGACGAGGAGCGCTATCCCTGCCACTTCCGCTACAAGGTGGGGGACGTCATCACCTACGACGGCGAGACCATCGCCGGGCGGGTGTGCCCCTCCATCATGCCGAACCTGGCCAAGGCGTTCAACGAGATATTTGCTTCCGGCGGGCGCCACAAGGAAGGCGAGGCGGCCGGCTCTTACTTTCCTTTCTGGCACTCACCGCTCAGCAAATTCGACCCGGCCTATAAGAAGTACGACGGGGTCGGCTTCCGCCCCACCCTGGAGCGGGAAGACGAGGACTACGTCTACGCCCCGGACGAGACGCTCTTCGATAACCCGCCGCAGGGCCGCTACTTCATCGGCGCCGGGACGGAGAAACGGACCATCACCGTCACCTGCGGCGACCAGCACACGCTGGCGCAGCTCGAAGTGGAGGCGTACGACCTGGCCGACCGCGGCGACGCCCTCCCCTACTTCCGCCGCGCCATGACCATCCTGGCGGGGGTGGCGAAACACCCCAGCACGCCGATAGACGACGTGCCCGGGCTGTTCAGCCAGGAAGAGATCGAAGGTATCTACCCCTACCTGGGGCGGAAGATAAACGCGATACTCGTCGGGGAGCTGGAACTAGTGGGCTACGTGACGGTGACGGACGGCAAAGTGACCGCCACGGAGGCGGGACGGCGGAAGGTCAGGGAATTTACCGCTTCCCTGACCGATGAGGAGCGGGAAGCGCTGAAACTATCGGAAGAGTAAGGTCTACTCTTCGTCCTCGCCCCAGTGCTGCATGAGCTCCTTGATGCGCTGGGCGAGCTTCTGGCTGCTGCGGAGACGGGTGATGAACACCGGGCAGCCCTCCAGCAGCGAGTTCTGGGCCGCGGTGGCCATGCTGGAGAGCAGGTTCTCCATGCCGAGGTCCATGTTCGGCGGAACGGCCGTACCCGGCATCTGCTGCTCCATCTGCCGCCGGATGTCCTCGGCGGTGAAGCGCATCGGGATGACACAGGCCTTGTACCAGGCGCAGTCCTTGCACTGCGCGATGGCGTAGGCCTCGTTGAGGATATCGTTATCGTCCATGTTCCCCCTTACCGGTTGATGAGGGCCTGTACGTCCCGCTCCAGCGCGGTCTGGTCGGCGTAGGCGCCTATCTTCACCTTCTGTATTATACCATTCCTGTCGATGAAGAAGCTGGCCGGGATGCCGTTGACGTTGTAGGCTTGTGCGGCGACGGCGTCGGTATCAAGCAGCAGGGAACTGAAGTCCAGTCCATTATCCTGGAGAAATTTCTGCACGGTGCCGGCGTCCTCCTGAATATTCACCTCGATGAGCGTGAAGCCGGCCTGTTGGAACTCGGGGTTCTGGTCGACGGACTGGAGATAGCCCATCTCGGAGCGGCAGGGGCCGCACCAGGTGGCGAAGAAGTTGACGAGCACCGGCTTGCCGAGGAAGTCGGACAGTTTTACCGTTTGGCCCTGGAGGGAGGTCAGTGAAATGGCCGGGGCGGTGCGGCCGGGGGCCGGCAGCGGTGCGCTGTTGACGGCCGTCGCGGTCGCGGAGGGTGTGGCGCCGGGGTTTCCACCCACGATGATGGTATTGTTCGGCGCGCAGGCGGCCAGTGCCGGCGCCAGCATCAGCGCGAGCACGGCCAGCAGGAATATCGTTTTCGGCAGCTTCATGGTATCTCCTATTTTTATTGTACTACCCGGCCAGCGATTGTAAAAACGTCAGCCGGCCGGTGAGGACGAGTACGCCGATGATGAGGAGGAGCGCCCCGCTCGCCAGACGGATAACGCCGGCATAGCGGTTGACGCGTTTCAGCAGGGGCAAGAGCCAGTCGAAAGCGGCGCCGATGATGAGGAACGGCAGTCCGAGCCCCAGCGAATAGACCGCCAGCAGCAAGGCCCCTCTCCAGGCCGTCGCCTGGACGGTCGCGATGGCGAGGATGCTGCCGAGGATAGGCCCGACGCAGGCCGTCCAGCTCACCGAGAACACCGCCCCGATGATGACGGAGCGCAGGTAGCCGGTAGTACGGCCCGCGCCGGTGTGGAGGTGCCGCTCGTAGTTGAGCCAGGGCACCCAGTAGGAGGCGACGATAAACGCCCCGAAGGCGATGAGCACCCAGCCCGCGATTTTCGATAACGTATGGTAGTTGGGGATGATGGAATACCCTGTCAGCCCGGCGATGGCGCCGAGCAGCACGAATACGATGGCGAAGCCGATGACGAAGCTCAAGGCATGGAAGAGCACCGCCGGACGGAAACCGCGGCGCTCGAACAGCTCCGGGCCGTAGAGGCTGGCCAGGTAGACGGGCACCATCGGCAAGACGCACGGGGATACGAAGGAGACCAGTCCCCCGCCGAAAGCCACCAGCAACGATACAGAGTCGTTCATAAACTCCTTCCATTGTACCGGGTTATCCGGTCGATAACAATGCCTACCCCCTGGGGGTATATTATTTTCCCGGAAAATCCGGGGCGTTATGGACAAACCGGGACGTTCCTCCTATAATGCCGGTATACCGCGCCGGAGGCGGGAGGAACCGTATGCCGCTGTACATCATGATGTCCACTTTGACCGACGAGGGGCGCAAGACCGTCAAGGCCAACCCGCGGCGCATCAAGGAGGTCAACAAGGAGGTCGAGGCGATGGGCGTCAGCATCGTGGCGCAGTATGTCGCGCTGGGCCAGTACGACTTCATCAACGTCCTCGAAGCGCCCGACGCCGAGACCATCGCCAAGGTGGCTATCGAGCTCGGCTCGCGCGGCACCCTCACCACCAACACGATCTCCGCCATGACCCTCGACGATTTCATCGACGCCGTGGAGTAGACTTGCCGGCGCACCGGAGGCCCGCCCATCAGACCGCTCAGCTACACGCAGATCTCCACCTACCGGGAATGCCCGCTGCGCTACAAGCTGCTCTATATCGACCACCTGCCGCAACCGGAGAAGGGGTACTTCAGCTTCGGCACCTGCATCCACGCATGCGTGGAGCACTTCTACCGTGTCAAGACGCCCCCGCCACCCTCACTCGAAAAACTGCTCGTGTTCTACCGCGACAACTGGATCTCCGAAGGCTACGAGACGCCGGAGGACGAAGCCAGCTACAAAGCCTACGGCGAGGAAATCCTGACCACCTTCTGGAACACCCACGCGCCTGACTTCCGGATGCCGGTCGCAGTGGAGAAGTTGTTCATGCTCGACGTGCAGGGCGTCAAGGTGCGGGGGTATATCGACCACGTGGCGAAGCTCGACGGCGGTGGGCTCTCCGTCATCGACTACAAAACGAACCGCGACCTCTTCACGGCGGAGTACGTGGAGAATGACCTCCAGCTTACCATCTACCAGCTCGCCGCCGAGCAGCTGTGGCGGTTGCCGGTCGAGAAGCTGACCCTCTACCACCTGCGCTCCAATACCCCCTGCTCCGCGCCGGGCAGGAGCCCGGAGGTGCTGCAAGAAACACGGGAGCTCATCCTCGACGTAGCGGACCGCATCACGCGGCAGGAGTTCCCGGCCAGGGAGAACCGTTACTGCCCCTGCGATTTCCCGGCCTACTGCCCCTACAACCGGCATAAAGTGGTGCTCGAGCTGCCGAAGGAGAACGAACAGGCCCCGCTGCCTGACCCGGGCGCCCTCGACGCCGCCGCCGCGGTGGAGCGCTATGCGGAGCTCCAAAGCGAAATCAAGGCGCTCCAGGACGAGCTTGAACGTACCCGCCGGGCGATTGTAGAATACTGTGAGGCGGAAGACCTCAAGCGGATCTACGGGGCCGGTCACGAGCTGACCTACCGGCTCATGGAACGCACCGGTTTCGACGAGGGAGAGGTCAAGGCCCTCCTCGAACGGGAGGGGCTGTGGGACGCGGTGAGCAAGCTCGACGAGGGGCGGCTCAAGGCCCTCATCGAGGACAAAAGCCTCGACGCCGGCTTGAAGGAAGCCCTGGAAAAGCTGCGGCGCGTCACCAGCAGCTACCCCATGCTGCGGCTGAAACGGCGCGCCGGCGCCGGGGACGACGAGATGGAAGGAACGGAATCCTGATGGCCAGACTGCTCCTGGTGCGGCACGGCACCACCAAGCTTCACGCCCCGGACCGCTTCTGGGG
>CAZOMF010000002.1:0-35301 GCA_964580635.1 uncultured Dehalococcoidaceae bacterium | reverse complement strand
CGGTGAGCATCTCCCGGGTGGCCAGGTTGACGCGGTCCACCAGCTTCTGGATGATGCGGAACTTGGGCACGGCGAAAAGGAAGATGGTGCCGATCATGGCGAGCATCGCGCCCACGGCGGCGACGATGATCCACCACATCGAGGCGTCCGTGGTCACGACGCGGATGATGCCGCCGATGCCGAGGATAGGAGCGTAGAACACGATGCGGAACAGCATGACGAACAGCATCTGTATCTGCTGGATGTCATTGGTGGACCGGGTGTTGAGCGAGGCGGTGGAGAACTTGTCGAACTCGGTGTTGGAGAAGCTCTCGACGCGCTCGAAGAGCTGGCGCCGGAGGTTCCGCGCCATGCCGGCGGCGACCCGCGCCGCCAGGAAACCGACGGTGATGGAAGCGGCGGCGCTGGCCAGCGTGAGGAGGGCCATGAGGGTGCCGATGCCGAACATATAGTGGAACTGGAGGCCCTTGAGATCGAAACCGATGGCCTGGTATTCCCGGATGACGTAGACGATGGCCCCCTGGGACACCACCTGCTCCGGGAGGGCGCTTATCTGCGTCCGGAACTGCGCGAGCATATCCTGGCGCTGGGCCGGCGTGAGGGATTCCAGCGCGGTAAAGGGGTCCGTGCCGGGCGGCAGCTGCTCGAAGCCGGACGGGAGCGGGATGCTGGACGTGGCGTTGCCGGAGCTGAGGGCGGAAAGACCGGACACGGCGATCATGGCCGGCTTGAAGATGGCGTTGAGGCGGGAGTTCTCGGCGCCGCTGATCTTGTTGAGCGCGTAGAGGGGCTCGTCGGCCAAAGCGGGGTACTTCGCGACGTCGCTCTGATAGGCGGCATCGGAGAGCTGACTGCGGTCGAGCTTCGTGTAGTCGGCCATGAACTCGGCCTGCTGGGCATCGGTCATGAAGAGGGCCAGCTTGTCATACGAGGACACGCGGATGACCTGGGGCACGGCATTCCGGACGCCGCTCTGCTGGATGCCGACGTTGACGATGTCCGCCATGTAGCCGGGCAGTGAGAGGTCCGCCATCGCCTGCCCGAAGAGAAGGCCGAAGATGAGGACGATAGATAAGGCGAACGGTCTAAGATGTCGGACTATTTTTACCATACGGGTCTACGCGTGTCGGTGGGACGGCCCGCGGCCGTCCGGCAGATGCTCATCCTTTTCAAGCGACACATCCAGATGATTAAAAATGTCGTTCAGGGTACGGAGTTCTTCGGTGCTCAGCACATCGAAAATACGGGCGGCGGTGGCCAGGTGTTCCCGGCGCAGCCGCGCCAGCTGGCCGCGGGCGTTCGGGGTCAGCTTCAGCCGGACGACGCGACGGTCGCTGGGATCGGTCTCCCGCACCACCAGCTCCTTCTCCACGAGGGCGTTAACGAACTGGGTCACCGCGCCGGGGGTCACGCCGCTCAGTTCCGCCAGTTCCGAGACCGATACGCCGCTCTTTTTCATGGCGATGGTAAAGAAGATGTGGAACTGGGGAGGACTGAGGAACGGCTCGGCAGGGACGGTGTCATGCCGCACCTTGCGCATGATGGACATTATGCGGTCAATGAGTTCCTGGAGGAGGTCTTCCCGCTCCCGTTTGGTGGCGTCGGTCATTTGTTTTAGTAACTCTATAATTAGATAACAGGACTTTTTAGTTACTCAATAGTTTAGCACCTAAAATATATCCTGTCAATGAGGGTTACCCCCTGTTTTTCAGGGGCTGCGGCGCAATGGGGATCTCCAGGAGGATAGCGGCGAGAGTGACGGTTACCCGGCGGCGGGTTTCCGGCGGCGGCGGGGTTTCCAGCCGAGCACCTCCAGAAGGTTGCCGATAGAGGAGTCCTGCTGGGTCTCGTGGCGGAGGGGCATGTCCGGATCGATGCGGTAGCGGATGCGGCGGCCTTCCCGTTTCTTGGTGATGTAGCCGTCCGTTTCCAGGTCGTTGATGATGTTCCTGGTGGCTTTCTCGGTGATGCCGACGGTGTTGGCTATCTCTCGCCCGGTGATCCGCGGCTGCTGTGCGACGAGGCACAGGACCAGTGCGTGGTTGGTCAGAAATTTCCATCCCGGCATGGCGGTACTCCTTCCCGGCCGGCACCGCCGGCGCCCGTCCCGGAACTATTTATGAAGTAGAATTCCTGAATAGTATAACAGGAATACAAGGTATTTTCAAGAGGCTCGCTTGAAATCGATACGAAGGCACTCGCCCAATCTCGCGAACCAGTCTTTAGTATTGTCGGTTATGGTCGCCGGCAAAGTCAAGCGGGACCGGTCTGAGACGCCCTACTGGCCCGACTTGCCTATCTTCGTCTTGATATAGGACGTGTCCCGCCCGAAGAAGATGGCGGAGGTCCAGTCGATGATAATGCGCACGCGGTTATAGGCCCCTGTCACCAGCATCACGTCGCTCGCCAGCCAGAGCAGGCGGGCCGGCCAGCCGTAGAGACGAAGCTTACGCCAGCGGAACATGGCCTGGGAGACCCCGAGGGAAACGAGGTCCACCGGCCGCTTGTAACGGTAGGGCTTCTTCTCGACGCCGCGGATGGAGGCCAATATATTGCGGGTGACCGTCCTCGCCTGGCGGACGGCGATGTGGGCCCGGCGCGCCGCGGGCTGTCCGGAGACGGGATCGTCAAAATGAGCACAGTCGCCGAGGGCGAAGACGCGCGGATGGCCCTCCACCTCCAGGTTCTGGTCGACGAGCACCCGGCCGATGTTGTCCCTAGGCACGTCGAGCTCGGCGATGCGGGGGCTGGCGACCTGCCCGGACAGCCAGATGACCGTCGAGGTTGGTATTATCTCCTTACCGTTGATCTCCACGCGGTCGTCCCAGACGCGGGTCAGCCGGGACTGAAAGCGGATCTCGATATCCTTCCTCTGCAACTGCTTGAAAGCATAGGCCCCGAGGCGGGTATCCAGGCCCGCGATGAGCTTCTTCTCCTTCTCCACCAGGAGGATACGGATGTTGTGGGTATCCACCGCCTTGTAGTACCGGGCGAGGCTGTGGGTGATGAAGTCACGCAGCTCGGTGACGAGCTGGAGACCGATGTAGCCGGCGCCGCTGATGACGAAGGTGAGGAGCTGCTTCTGGCGCTCGGTGCCGGTCTCGATGGAGGCTTTCTCGAACATGCGGATCAGGTGGTTGCGGATGAGGCGGGAATCGTAGAGCGTCTTGAGGGTGAAGACGTTGGCCTTCTGCGCCGGGTCCTTGAGGCCGGAGAGGTCGGCCACGCCGCCGAGGGCAAGGACGAGGTAATCATAGCCGAAGGTACCGACGTCCGTCTCCACCTGCTCCGCGGCGAGGTCGATGCGGTTGACGGAGGCCTGAACGAGATCGAAGCGGTCGCGCCACTGGAGGCGGCGGATGGGATAGGCCACGTGGCGGGACTCGATGCGGCCCATGGCGACCTCGTGGAGGAGCGGCGAGAAGAGGAGGAAGTTCTCGTCGCTGATCATGGTGGTGCGGACGTTCTCGTTGAGGTTGAGGCCGGGCACGAGCCGCCGCAGCACGTGGGCGCCGCCGAAGCCGCTGCCCAGAATGAGCACCCGCGTCACGCCGACGCGTATCTTCCGCGGTCCCGTCTCGCGTCGGCGTACCGGCAGGCGCAGCACCTCCCGGGCGACGGCGCCCGCCATCCTCGCCAGCGAGACGGGCGAGAGCACCATACGGGCGATCTGCCCGTAGGGGTACGACCCGGTGAACATGCCCCAGGCGGCCCGGGTGAACGGCTGCTTACCGCCGGCGCGGTGCACCTCGTCCCCGATAAGGCGCGGCTGGGCGAGCAGGAAGGTGCGCGAGTTCTTGACGACGTTGTTGACCGCGAAGAGTGCCTTGCCCCAGGCATTGTGGCGGCGTATGGAGCGGTTGAAAGGCTCGTAGTGGCGGCGGAAGTCACCGGCGGAAACACCGTGGTGGAGCGCCGTCCAGGCGAGCTGCCGCGCCGCCAGCAGCCCGGTGCCGGTACCGTCCTTGTAGAGACGGGAGACGGCGGCATCGCCGATGGCGACGAACCGGTCCGCGTAGCAGGTACGGGCCGGGCCGACGACGGCTGAGGGACGGCAGCCGCAGACGGGTTCGCCGGTCGAGGGCAGTACGCCCTTGACGAGCCCGTGCCGCAGGAAGTCCGGCAAGGTAGTGGTGCCGCCCGGACCGTTGAGGATGGAGACAGTCACGTACGGCCCCTTGGGCACGAGCGTCCCGAAGACCATGCCGGTGCGGGGCAGCAGGAAGGCGTGGGCGGCGTCCCCGAGCCGGGCCGCCACCTCGTCGCGGCCGATGTAGAGCTCACTCTGGGTCATGGTGACGGTCGGCGGAGGGAGGTAGTCGACGCCGGTAATGGCAATCGGCGGGCCGTTGACGCCGTTGGCCAGCACGACGAGCTCGTACTCCCCGGTCTCACCGCCGGCGGTGACCCGGGCCAGGCCGTCCAGGTGGACGGCGGTGACCGCCAGCGGCACCACGCGGGCGCCGCGCGCCGCGGCCTGGCGGAGGAGGAAGGCATCGAACGACTGCACCGGCTCCGGTCCCCGCTGCGGACCGGCCCCGCGATAGACGCTCACGATCTGCACGTCCCGTTCCGGGTTGGCGATGGCGATGGACGAGTACGGGCTGTGGACGGCGTAATCGTTGATGTTATGCTGGATGATGCCGTCCGGCACGCGCAGGCCGATGTCTCCCAGGTTGCGGAGGAACATGAGTGAGAGGACGCCGGCGCAGCCCTTGCAGCCGGCGCGGCCTTTCTGGTCGAAATCGCGGTCCTGGAAGACGGTGACGGACAATTGGACGCCGAGCTGCTGCGCGTAGGACAGCAGGTAGAGGGCGGTAAAGCTCCCGGCCGGGCCGCCGCCGACGATGGCCACCCGCGAGCCGTTCTTCAGTCTGGTGGTCTCGTCTTCCATACGACCGTCCGGACACGTTCCGGCACGGATGCTGCGAACATGACTACCAGGCGCCGCCCCCCGTGCCGGGTATTGTGGTACTATACCACGGCATCCGGGGCGCCGCAACCTGAAAAACGGACCGAAAAATGCGACAAAACTCCGTTTACAATCCAGCGGCAGCGTGTTACCATCGTTCTGCATACGGTGTGGCAACCATGAAAGGACAAGCATGAAAGCGGACGGCGTATTCGAAGGGGGCGGGGTCAAGGGCATCGGCTTCGCCGGGGCGCTGGCGGTGGCCGAGCAGCGGGACGTCGAGTGGCAGAACCTGGCCGGGACCTCGGCGGGGGCCATCATCGCGGCGCTGGCGGCGGCCGGGTATAAGGCGGCCGAGCTTCACGACATCCTGAGCAAACTCGATTACCGGCGCTTCAAGGACGGCAGTCCGGTCGACCGGATTCCCCTGGCCGGTCCGGTCATCAGCCTCATCACCGAGAAGGGCATCTACGAAGGCGACTATTTCCACGACTGGCTCCGCGACCTGCTCGCGGCCAAGGGGATCACGACCTTCGGGGACCTGCTCATTCCCGGCGAGACGGAGGACCGCTACCGGTTCAAGCTCAACGTGATTGCCTCGGACATCACGCTCGGCAGGCTGCTGGTGCTGCCCGGCGATATCCGCGACTACGGCGGCCGTCCGGAAGACCTCAACGTGGCGGACGCGGTACGGATGAGCATGAGCATCCCGTTCTTCTACGAGCCGGCGACGCTGAAGAACCTCACAACGGGCCGCAAGAGCTACATCGTGGACGGGGGCATCCTCAGCAACTATCCCGTCTGGCTCTTCGACACCGCGGACGCGCCCACCTGGCCGACTATCGGGTTCAAGCTCGTCGAGCCGGACGCCGGCGAACCGGCCGATATCAAGGGACCGGTGAGCATGTTGACGGCACTCTTCAGCGCCATGATGGAGGCCCACGATGCCCGCTACATCGCCGACCACGACTTCGTGCGGACGGTGGCCATACCCACCCTCGGCGTGCGGACGACCGAGTTCGATATCACGAAGGAAAAGAGCGAGGCCCTCTACGAGTCCGGCCGGAAGGCGGCGCAGAAGTTCTTCAGCACCTGGGACTTCGACGAGTACGTGAAGAAGTACCGGAGCGGCCGGGAGGAGCCCTCGCGGGGAGCGCAACTCCGCACCAAAGAATAATAGGATACCGGTCGCCCGAGGCAGCCGCTCGACAGCCCAACCCATACGTACCCCTACTAAAAATCCCCCGGTACCCTCTTGACTTTCAATTGAGGTAGATTGATAATGGAATAAGGATACCGGAAGATTTATTCCGGTATTAAGTCGACCGAGCCCGAACCCGCTGAGAAAAAGGACCACAACCGGATATGGCCCGCCCCGCTCGTTCCTACCAGTGCCCGCCGATTTGCCGTTCGGATCGTGGCGCCATATCCTTCACCGGGACCGCGCTGCTCCCCTCTTCCACGCGGCGTCTTCGCACGCCCCTTTCCTGACCTATGTCTTCCCGCTATATCTCGAAGCGTTCCGTGCGTCGTTCCCTGCGGTTCAGCGTGGCCGACGGGGCGGCCTTCGCCGGCATGGTGGGCCTGACCCAGAGCTACCTCACGCCGTTCGCCCTGGCCCTCGGGGCGAGCACGGTGCAGGTCGGGCTGCTGACGAGCGTCCCGAACCTCTCCATGGCGCTGGGCCAGCTGGCCGCCCCCGGCCTCTGCGAGATGACCGGCACCCGCAAGCGCTTCATCCTGCCGGTGGTGCTTCTCCACGCGCTGACCTGGCTGCCGGTCCTGCTCATCCCCTACCTGTTCCACCAGTCGCCGGTGGTCTGGCTCATCGGCTTCGTGACGCTCAACATGGTGCTCGGCTCGCTGGCCAACCCGGCCTGGGGCAGCCTCATGGCGGACCTGGTGCCGCCGGTCATCCGGGGACGGTATTTTTCCATCCGGGGACGCATCGGCGGGTTCATCACGCTCGTCTGTTCCTTCATCGGCGGGGGCATCCTCCAGCTCTACACGAAAGACGTTTTCACCGGCTTCGCGATCCTCTTCGCCGGGGCGGCGGCGATGCGGCTGGCATCCGTCTACTACCTTTCCCGCATGCACGAGCCGGTCACGGTCACCGTGCCCGGAGAACGGCGCGGCTATGTCGCGCTCGGGAAGGAGCTGCGTCGCTCCAACCTGGGACGCTTCATGCTGATGGTAACGCTCATCTACTTCTCCGCCTACATCGCCAGCCCGTTCTTCTCGGTCTATATGCTGCGGGACCTGCATTTCAGCTACCTGGGCTACATGGTCAACATCTCCTTCGCCGCCATCGCCAGCTTTGCATTCGTCCATTTCTGGGGGCAGCGGGCCGACCGCGGCGGCAACGTGCGGGTGATCAAGATGACCGGCTGGCTGATGCCCGTTATCCCGCTCGTCTGGCTGTTCAGCGGCAACTACGCTTACCTGCTCTTCGCCGAGGTCATCAGCGGCTTCGCCTGGTCCGGCTTCCTGCTGGCAACGACCAACTTCCTCTACGACGCCACCCGGCCGCAGGACCGGACACGCTACATCGCGCTGTTCAACGCCATGACCGGCATGGCTATCTGCCTGGGCGCGTTCATCGGCGGTTTCATCGCGCCGCACCTGCCGGCGCTGCTCGGCTATAACCTGAAGACCCTGTTCACCATCTCCGGCGTGATGCGGGGTGTCGCCGTGCTGGCCCTGCTGGGAGGCATCAAAGAGGTGCGGAACGTGCGGCGGCTGAACACCATGGAGTTCTTCTTCAAGGGCTACGGACGGCCCGGCGCCCGCCTGCGCAAGCCGGGCGTCGTGACCGTACGCTGAGACATGGCAATCCCCCTCCCCGCGTGTTAAGATACTGTCTAACGCAGTATCTACACGAACAGCCGGGCCGTACCGGTCCGGTGGGGAGGAATTCATGCCAAGCAGCAACAGCGACGCCGGTAAGAAACCCGAACAGCTCTTGCAGGAACGCACCAGGCGGCTCAACGACGTCCTCAACCTGCGTCAGCCGGACCGCGTCCCGATCATGATGCCGATCAGCTACATGCTGGCGGAGATCGGCGGCATCACCAAGCAGGAACTCCTCGATAACCCGGACAAATGCCAGGAGCTGCTGGAGCAGGCGGCGCTGGAATACCAGCCGGACTCTATCTTCGGGCCGCTGCCGGGTGACCCAACCCCCTACCTCATGCTCGGCGACCGGATGACGGCCTGGCCGGGCCACCAGCTCGCCCCCGATAACCAGTACCAGTTCGTCGAGCACGAGTTCATGAAGGCGGACGATTACGACGCCTTCCTGGAAGACCCGTCGGACTGGGCCATCCGCACGTACCTGCCGCGGGCGTACGAGAAGCTCGAAGGCTTCACACTGCTGCCGCCGCTCGCCATGTTCGTGTCCGGCAGCTACTTCATGAGCAACGTCGGCGGGTTCGGCATGGGACCGCTGGCGGAATCGCTGAAGACCTTCGCCAAGGTCATCCAGGCCGTGGCCGACGGCACGATGCGGGTCATCGAAAGCGCCCAGCGCATGGCGGCACTCGGGTTCCCGGGCAGCATCCTGGCCGGGGCGGGCATCGAGGCGCCCTTCGACCTCATGTCCGACACCATGCGGGGCATGCGCGGCATCATGCTCGACCTGATGCAGCGGCCGGACAAACTGCTGGCCGCCGAGGAGAAGGTGGCCAGGTTCCAGCTCGAGTACGCCATCACCATGTGCAAGGCCACCGGCATGGAGAACGCCTTCCTGCCGCTCCACCGGGGCTCGGACGGGTTCATGTCACTCAAGCAGTTCGAGAAGTTCTACTGGCCCCAGCTCAAGCACGTGCTGGTGACGCTCGTGGAGAACGGCATCCGCCCGGTCGTGTTCTACGAGGGCATCTGGGACCAGCGGCTCGAGTACCTGGCCGAGCTGCCGAAGGGCAAGACGGTGGGCTGGTTCCAGGCGAGCGATATCTTCAAGGTCAAGGACATCGTGGGAGGCACGATGTGCATCATCGGCGGCATGCCGAACTCGATGCTGGCGGCGGGCACGCCGGAAGAGGTCCGCGAACGTACCCGGAAGGTGTGCGAGCACGCCGGCAAGGGCGGCGGCTTCCTGATGTCTACCGGTGTCGGCGAAATGGGCGGCAGCCAGCCGGCGCTCGTCAGGGCCTGGGTGGACGCGGTGAAAGAGTTCGGCGTCTACTAGACCGGTTCAGCTACAATAAAAAGCCCCCACAAATGCGGGGGCTTTTTGTTGTAACGATAATGAACGTTCTAGCGAACGGGCTGGCGGCTGTGGGCGGGCCTGGCGACGAGGGGTTTGTAAGCCCCGGCCTTGAGCACGCAGAAGCCGAGCGAGAGCCCGCCGACGACCTCGGAGACGACGCCGATGACAAGCAGCACCGGGGATACCTCGCTGACGAAGAAGCTCACGATGGCGATGACGACCGGCACCACGATGCCGAGCGTCACGAGGCCGCCCCAGAAGACCGTCTTCAGCTCGCCGCGGACCTGCTGGAGGACAGAGTTCCGGCCGGTGGGGCCGCGCCGGGCGGCCGTCCAGAGATAGACGGCGATGAGGGCGGTAGTGGTGAAGATGAGGTAGCGGCTGACGCCCTCGGCGAGGGTGAGGTCGATGCTGCTGCCGGCGAGGCCGATGACCATCATCACGCCGAGCCCGCAGAGCACGCCGTAGAGGCCGACGAGCATGGGCAGGAGGGCCGAGTTCCAGAAGGGCACGCCCTTGACCGTGTTGAGCACGAAGCCGCTGTAGATGGCCACGCCGAAGGCGGCCATGCCGGCCAGTATCTTGCTGGTGATCTCGGCGGCGCTGCCTGGCAGCCAGAGCGAGAGGGCGAGCTGGACGGCGCCGGCGCCGATGAAGGTAAATACGAAGATGAGCCCGCGGGACATCCAAGAAGAGCCGGGCCGCATCACCATGCGCCAGGCGCGCCATGGCTTGCCGAGGTCCATCATGTGAGCGCCGCCCTTGATGACGGCGACGATGAGCCAGCCGGCGAACATGCCCCAGATGCTGTTGAAATAGAGCGACGCCAGGTAGAGGCCGCCGCCGAGCGTGCCGGAGAAAAAGGCCACCCAGAGGAAAAGACCGCGTCGGTCTATCCACTCGGTCTGGCGGGTATAGTTGACCATCCAATCATGTATTGCATTCGACATCGGGGCAGGTACTCCTTCCGGTCCGGGGGTTGCTTGATTACGTTACGCGCAGTGTTTTCTAATAATCGTTACGCATATTAGCGTTTCAATGCTTTATTTATTATACGATACTTAACCTTACATTTCCATGATACATCATTTGAGCAATCAAGTCTGTGAACTATGTCACATTACGAAAAAACGCGTGCTCCGTGCGTGTGTTTCACAACGCGGAATAACGGCAACGCATGGTGGCGGTGCGCTTGCGTATCGTATATGATGAATGGACAGGCGCCGCCCCGCGTGTCGGGGCGAACGCTGCGCAAACCCGTATCAGGAGGTAAGTATGCCACAGAACGCATCCCCCGCGTACGAAACGCTCAGTCCCTGGGCGGAGGTCGACCCGGTGGCGCCACGCGGCCTCACTGTTGAACGCCCCGCCGACCTCGCCGGCAAGACCATCGGCCTCTACCACATCTGGAAACGCGCCTCCAAGCCGCTGCTCGACGTGCTGGAAAAAGAGCTCTCCCGGCGCTACCCGGACGCCACCTTCGCCTGGTACCAGGAGACCCAGATGAACACGCCGGAGGCGGAATCCATCAACAAGGAGAAGTTCGAAGACTGGCTCAAGGGTCTCGACACCCTCATCGTCGCCTACGGCGACTGAGGGTCCTGCACCAAGTACAGTTTGTACAATGCAATTTCCGCGGAAGAGCGCGGCATCCCGGCCGTCGCCGTCATCAACGACGGCTTCATCGAGGACGCCCACTCGGCCGCTTCGAGCCGGGCCATGCCGGGGGTGCGCTTCGTGCCCACCACGGTGCCGCCGGAATCCACCATGCTCGACGTCATCGAACAGAACACACTGCTCGCCGTGGACGCCATCGTCAAGGCAGCGGTGACGCCCCTCACCGAGGCGGAGCGCTCGCCCGCCCCGGCGAAAACGGAGAAGGTCAGCCGGCTCGTCTTCAAGGGCAGCCTCGACGACGTCAACCGCTTCTACTACCAGCGCGGCTGGACGGACGGCTTCCCCATCATCCCCCCGACCGAGGACCGCGTCGCCGAGATGCTGACGGGCACGGACCTCGCCCGGGACACGCTCCTCGGCAAGCTTATCCCGCGCCTGGGCAAGGTGACGGTGGAGAAGGTAGCCGTCAACGCCGTCATGGCCGGCGCCCTGCCCACCCACCTGCCGGTCATCCTGGCCGGGACGCGGCTGCTGCTCGATTCGGAGATGGGTTTCCAGGGCTTCACTACCTTCGGCGTCAGCACCGGTTCCTGGGCGCCGTTCTGGACCGTCAACGGGCCCGTCCGGGGCCAGATCAACCTCAACAGCAGCTCCGGCGTGCTGAGCCCGGGTAATATCGCCAACGCGGCTATCGGACGGGCGCTGGGCTTCGTCATCAAGAACCTCGGCGGCGTCCGCAAGGGCATCGAGGACATGGGCGTCATGGGCAACCCGATGAAGTACACCGCCGTCATGCCGGAGAACGAGGAGGAGAGCCCCTGGGAACCGCTCCACACCGAGTACGGCTTCAGCCGCGAGGACAGCACCCTCATGCTGACCTTCCCGCAGTCTTACGTCCAGCACTATCCGCCGAGCAACGACGAGGACGGCATCATGCGGTCCGTGCTGGACAACATCGTGCCGGGCTTCGGCTACTCCATCATGTTCCCGCCGCTCCACGCCAAGACGCTGGCCTCCTTCGGCTGGACCAAGCAGGACATCCGGGACTTCATCTGCGAGTACAAGCGCCTGCCGGCGACCCAGCGGGGACGGGCGATGGGACAGGGCGCACCCAAGCTCTTCAAGGGGCACGTCACCGCCCGCGAGGGCGATACCCTGCCGCTCGTCCGCGACCCGCGGGTGATCCGGGTGCTCGTGGCCGGCGGGCCAGGCTCGTTCATCGCCCACGCGATGGGCGGCGTGCCGACGCCGGGTTGCGCCGAGATACAGAAGATAGAGTTCCCACAGAACTGGGACAAGCTCGTCAAAAAGTACAAGAACGTCGTCCCGAATTACGTCCGGTACTAGCCAAATAACGATAGCCCGCTAGAAAAGAAAACCGCCTCCGGGATCAAACCCGGAGGCGGTTATTTATTCAGGTTCTACGTCAGTCCTTAGGGTTGTGAGGTCTGTATGTAGTTGGCCAGGGCGTCGATCTGGTCGGCGCTTAACAGACTGGAGAAACCCGGCATGTTTTCTTTACCCTGGGTGATCACGCCGGTTATCTCCGAAATCGACTGGCCGCCCAGTATCGATGGCGTCAGCGCCGGCCCGATACCTCCCTGCCGGCTGTCCCCGTGGCACCCGGCGCAATACTGCGTGTAAAGACCGGCGGCATCGATCGCGGCCGTCGTCGTGGTGGTGGTAGCCGTGGGGCTGGTCGTCGTAGTAGTCGGGCTCGGCGTGGTCGTGGCCGTATGGCTGGTCGTCGTCATGGTCGGCGTCGTGGTGGTGGTCGCCGTCGGGCTGGGCGTCGTGGCTGTCGCGGTCGGTGTCGGCGTGGCAGCGCTGTTCTTGAGACTGAAGAGATAGCCGGCGATATCGTTGATCTGGTCCTGAGTCAGCTTATCGTGGAAGGCGGGCATGCTGGCGCCGGTAACCACGGAACCGGGATCGCTGATGAACGATTCGATGAAGGTCAGCGGGTGCCGGCTGCCGACATCGGTCAGGTCGGGCCCGATGGTGCCGCCCTGGCCGTTGACGGCATGGCAGCTGCTGCAATATTTGTCGAAGAGACCCGGGGCCTGGGCGCTGTAGCTTACCGGCGCGCCCAAAGTGGAGAGATAGGCGGTCAGCTCGTTCAGCTCGTCCGGCGTGAACTGAAGCTTGGGATGGAGCGTGTTGGGCACCATCGCGTCCGGGTTGCTGAGATAGGCTTTTATCTGGTCCGGGGTGAGCGTCGAAGCGATATTGGAGAGGTCGGGACCGACGGCGCCGCCGATGCCGTTGATGGTGTGGCAGTAGCCGCAGTTAACCTCCTGGTAGACGCGCTGCCCCTGTACCTGGACCTCGGTGAGGCCGACCTCCGGTCGCGCCGGGGCCGATGCCGCGCCGAGTACCTCAAAGATGAGCAACCCGGCCACGACCACTCCGCCGACGGAGAGGGAAACCTTGCGGCTCGACCAGGTACGCCGGAAGCCGCGGCTCAGGAACGGCACTGCCAGCAGCAGCAGGAAGGCGAGCGCGGGCACCAGGACCGCGGCCACCGACTCCAGTGAGCCGGGGAAGAGCTTGAGGAACTCGAAGAAGAAGAGGAAGTACCACTCGGGGCGGGGGTTATAGGTCGTGCTGGTGGGGTCCGCCGGGGCCTGGCTGACATGCGGGAAGAGGGCGGCCAGCAGCATGATGACGCCTACCACCGCCAGTGCCATGATGGTATCCTTGGCCAAGGTACCGGGGAAGAAGGACTCGCCGTCCTTCTTGCTGGCTTCGTATTCGGCTTCGTAGGCGTCCTTCACGGTCTGGGCGGGCAGCATCTGACCCTTCATCTTGCGGGGCGAGGCCGAGATGCCCTGGCGCACCACCATCATCAGGTGGAGACCGATGAGCCCGGCGGTCAGCGCCGGGATGACGATGACGTGGAAGGTAAAGAAACGCGTGAGCGTCACCGTGCCTATCTGGGACCCTCCTATGAGGAGGGCCTGTACCCAGTGACCGATAAACGGCGTTTCACCGGCGATGCCGGAGGCGACGTTGGTAGCCCAGTAAGCCCGCTGGTCCCAGGGCAGCAGGTAACCGGTAAAGGACGAGCCGAGCACCAGCAGCAGGAGCCCGACGCCAACGACCCAGGTGAGCTCGCGCGGGTATTTATAGGCCGCCATGAAAAAGACACGCACCAGGTGCAGGATAACGAGAATGACCATGGCGCTGGCCGCGTAGAAGTGCATGCTCCGTATGAACGCGCCGAAGGTCACGTTGGTCATAATGTAATTGATGCTGTCCCAGGCGTGGTCCGGCGACGGTGAGTAGTTGAACATCAGGAAGATGCCCGTCATCACCTGGATGATGAACACGAACATCGTAGCGCTGCCGAGGGTATACACCCACCCGGTGCGCGGCACTTTCCGGTCTAGGAACCATCCCCAGGGCTTTTTGAGCGATAGGCGCTCTTCAACCCAGCCGTTGTTTTTTTGCTCAGCCATTTAACCTTTGATTATCTCCCCTGACGTGATGATTTCACCGTCCTGGATCGTAAACTCCCAGCGGTCCAGCGGGCGGGGCGGCGGCCCGGCGATGACGTTGCCGTCGATATCGAACTCTCCGCCATGGCACGGGCACATGAACGTTTTCTTCTGAGCGTCCCAGTAGAACGGGCAGCGCAGGTGCGTGCAGTGCGGGTCGTAGAGGGTAAAGTTTTTACCGTCCTGGGTGAGTATCCAGACGCCCAGGCTCTCCGTCGTCACCAGCCAGCCGTCCGGCGCGCGCTCTTCGAAGCGGACAAAGGTCGGCGTGCCGACTGGTATCTGGTCAGTATGGGCCACCGCGATGGCCGGTTTTTTGCTCTTCTGCCATAGGGGGCTGAGGAACGAACCGATGAGCGGCGTGGCGATGGCCGCGGCGACGGCGCCGGCGCCGCCGATAACGATACGTTTCAGAAAGTCTCGTCTGGTGATATTGTTTTTGAAGTTCATCATTTTTCGGCTTTACACTAACCTATCTAGATACTCAGGTTATGAGAAACGATACGGGCTTTCTTGAGGAGTTCTTTCCGGCTCGTATCTCGCGGCATGTACGTACCTCCGGGGTTGGGTCTGGCGGAAATCGCCACGTCTCGACGGTAAAAATGCAGTAGCAGATACTGCCACTATACCACAGCGTAGGAGTCAGCCGGAATACTATTCACCGGGTAGACTGGCTACATATTCCGCTGGTTTGGCCTTCAGGATTTTACCCGTGCAATAGCTTCAAATATGCCCTGTTTTACGTTCGCTTTGAAGCGATATCACGCCGGACCGGGAGATCACCGGCTCCACTGGCACCCGCCTGTCGCGGCATCATACGAACCGCGTAGTCCGCTCCGGTAAAAAATGGCGCGCGTTTTCGCCGTTTCGCGGCAGCAGTGCGGCTGTTTTCCTCGCAGCCATCCCGGTGTTTTCCTTATGTCAACAAAAGGCCCCCGGAGAGTTTTTTCCGGGGGCCGGTGTGGTACGGCGGTCTATCTGCCTACTCGTCGTAGTCGCCCACGGGGTCTGACAGACCGCAGGAACCGTCGGGACAGTCCGCGTCGGCGGCGAGCGGTCGCCAGCGGTCGACGGAGGAACTGCCGGAGTAGCCGTAGTCCGCCACCTTCCAGAGCGGGCTCGTCTCGCCGCCCACGACGATGATATTGATGTTCTCCGGCTTGTGGTAGGGGGCTATCATGGCGTCGTCCGGGAGCGCTTTCCAGGACGCGTAGGGTTCGACGCCCTTGTACGCCTCGGAGGCGACGAGCATATCGATGTAGTCCGTCTTCCAGAACTGCCCGTTCGGCATCCTGATATTCTCGGACATCCATCCGGTGAAGTCCTGCCTCGTGGCGTAGCCCTCGTTCTCCTTCAGGTTCTTCGCCACGAGCGGGTCCATGATGATGGTGCACGACGAGTTAACGGGCGGCATGACGGCGAGCTGGAGGTTCAGCTCCTCCCCGAGCGAGCGCTTGGAGGCCGCCCCGGTGCTGTTGAGGAAGCTCCAGCCCCGGAAAATGCTGACGACGCTCTCTTCGGCGGTGAAGCCTTTGGTAACGTGGAACGGTTCCCAGACGCTCGCCTCCTCGTTCTCGCCGGCGCACATATTGTTGTAGGTATGGTTGTTGCCCTGCGAACTCCACAGCGTGGACCGCGGCCTGGCGAACCCGTGGACGATGCTCATCAGCGTCCAGGCCCGGCCCAGCACCGCGTTGGCCATGTTGACGGCGCTGTAGGCGCCGATGCCGCAGTTCATGCCGATCTCCCGCCGGACGGGACCGTTAACGAGCAGCATCGCCTCGAAGGGGGTGGTGGAGGGCATGAGCGAGCTCTGCTTGGTCGCTCCGATGGCGAGGATGACCGGGAAGTACTCCGGCCGGGCGCCGGCCATCACCGCGATGACCGCGAAGTGCTCGACGGTGTACTGTATCATCTCCCGCGTCGCGAACGAGAACTGCTCGGCCACGACCTCGTCCGGGGCGGCGCTGGTGCCCTTCAGCATCGCCCGGACGCGCTCCTCGGTGGGCAGGATGACGGGCAGGCCGTCCGTCCAGCCCCGCTCGTAGAACAGGCGCTGGAGGTTGTCCTCGGTGTCCGGGCCGAGCGTGGTCCCGGTCGCTGCCGGTTCGCCGGAGGCCGAGGCGGCGGGTTTCCCGCTGTTGCGTTCGACCGGTTTTGTGAGGACATCGATGATCTCGTCGATGACGGTCTTCCCGGTGTCCGGGTCCTCGCCGATTATGTAGGCGTCGAGCGCCTCCGGAGACAGGCCGATGACCGGGTGCGGCGTGTACACGAAGGGCAGCGAGGAAGACATCGGGTTACCCTGGACCACCGTCTGGAACTGGTAGGTGGAGAGCGGGGCCACGGGGACACCGTAGGTCTGTTCGAGCTTGGTGTGGCTGGCGGCGACCGCCGTCACGCAGCCCGGTCAGCCGGCCACCCCGACGACCGCGGCATCGCCCTTCTGCTTGATCTCCTCCCAGAGGGTGTCGTTATCGTCCCGGAACAGGTTGCCCGGCTTGCGCTTGCGGACGGTCCTGACGGATGGCATATGCTCCTGGAACCATTTCTGGAGCTGCACGAAGAAGTTATAGCCCCCGCCGAAGCCGGTATCCACCAGGTAGACGGTCTTGCCTTCCAGCGTATCGAGCCGTTTGGCCCTGGTCGCTTTTCCTTTGGCCGGCGCACCCATTCCGGGCGGCGGGGCGCCGGGGGCTTTCTTCACTCCGGTCTCAGGGCTCATCACCGAGAGCAGTATCTGGTAGGACATACACTTCCTCCGCCGCCCGGTGTGCGATCAAAGAGAGATTCCGGGCCGGATTTTCATTCTGGTCATTATAGGTCGAATACGACGGCATTTCAACCCGATATATCGGGTAAATAAAAAGCCGTATGGTCAGATGAAAGTGGCTGCATAAAAGACGGGGGGTGGCCCGCTGGGCCACCCCCCTGGTTTTCCATGTCGGGTGAGTGTGGTGCTAGCCGCCGGCGCGCGGGTACGGCGGTACGTACGGGTTGGCGATGCTGTGTACCTTGGCCGGGGCGAAGTCGGCATCGGCGCCGTGGCAGATCTCGCAGGCCGGGGTGGAGTCCTCGCTGTACGGATCGAGCCGGTTGAAGTTATCGATCATCGTATTCATGTGAGCGAGGGCGGTGCCATCGTTGTGGCAGCCGCTGCAAGCCAGCCGGTTCGGGTCGGAGTTCCAGGCGCCGGAGGTGTTCGAATCGTGGCACTTCTGGCAATCCCTGATGTCCTGCGGGAAGACGACGTCCGAGAAGGCGCCGTTGGAGGTGATGTAGTCCGGATTAGCCACGTAGGCGCCGTAGTGGACGCCATGAACGCGGTTCGAGAGCGGCTGGGCGCCGTAGCCGGCGAAGCCGCTGGTGGAGTTCCCGCCGATGGCGGCCCACAGGTCGCCGGTGCCGCCGCGGCCGTAGTCGTGGCAGGCGAGACAGTAGTCGGTATCGAACGGCTCGGGATGGATATGGGTGCCGTCGTCATGCCAGATGGTATTGCCGTGGCAGTCGGTGCAGTTCTCGGCTATCTTGGGTTCCACGGTGGCCGTGCCGACCTGGAAGTTGATCAGCCCGATGGCCGAGTTGGCCGTCATGTCGGCGACCGCGCCTTCCTTCGGGTTGATGAAGGAGTACACCATATAGGTGCCGGCATCGAGACCCTGGATGGCATCGAGCTGGTAGGTGATACCGGACGCCGTCACGGAGATGGCCGGGTCCGCGGCGGGATCGAGCAGGTCGTTGGGATTGTCGTAGCCGGTGCCGAGGTCATGGGAAGCGAGGGTGAGGACCGGCCTGGCCATGTCG
Organism: uncultured Dehalococcoidaceae bacterium; assembly: GCA_964580635.1. Lineage (GTDB taxonomy): Bacteria > Chloroflexota > Dehalococcoidia > Dehalococcoidales > RBG-16-60-22 > DAOUEG01. The sequence goes on along the minus strand of CAZOMF010000002.1, from coordinate 17,258 downwards.
CGCGGGCCGTAGACGAAGAGGTCGGCCCCTGAGAAGTTGGCATCCGTGACCATGGTCGGGTCGACGACGTTGCCGTTGTCGTCGAGGACGTTGATGGTGATCTTGGGTGCTTCGCCGTCGACGTAGTACTTGCCGTTGGCCGGCGGCGTCATGGTGATATCGAGTGTATCGAGCGTCTGCGTCACGTCGTGAGCGCCAGAGACGGAAGGCGACGGGCCATCCGCCGGGTGGCAGGCGCTGCACAGCTGGTCGTTCGACTGCGGGCCGCCGGGATGGGCCTCGGCCGTGGCCGGCATATCGGCCACCGGGCCGAACCAGATGTTGTCGTGGCAGGAGCCGCACGCCTCGATGGACGGCTCGGTCTTCCACCGGTCATCGGTATGGCAGGCGGTGCAGTTCTCCACATTCGCCGGGAACACGACGGACGTGAAGTCCGCGAAGTTGCCGGTGGCGTTATCGGTATTGAACGGGTTCTCGAGCTGGGAGCCCATATGGACGCCGTGCACGCGCCGCACGATGGGATCCGGGGTCTCGACGTCGGTCCCGGCCGAGGGATCGTCGATATTGCCGTGGTAAGCGGCGTAGCCGTCGTTGTTGTGGCAGAACTTGCAGGTCTCGACCGGCAGCGAATCGAGGGCCGGGCTGCCGACCGCGCTGCGGCTGGAGACCTGGGTGTGATGAAGGTAGTACTGCCCGTTCAGGGCATCGTAGTGGCAGCTGCCGCAGTTGTCGGCGCTCACTATCTGGGCCTCCACCGTCGCGGTACCGAGCTGGAAACTCTGGAGCGGGAAGCTCTGGTCCAGCGCGTTGTCCTTCTTGATCGCCCTGACGCCGACCATGTAGGTCCCGGGCAGCTCGTCGCTGACCGGCTGGAGCTTGTAGGTGACCACACCGTTGCTCTCCTGCGCGTCAGGGTTCGTCAGGAGATCGATGTAGTAGTGCGGGTTCTGGCTGCGGTCGGTGCTCGCGTTGAGCATCTTTACGGCCGTAACCGTCTCGGTGGTCTCCTGCGGACCATCGAGGTACAGACTGAGCGTGCTGAAGTCCGACCGGGACAGGGCGTTCCCGTAGTTGTCCTTCAGCATCACGGTTACCGTCGCTGCTTCGCCCACGGCCAGGTATTGCCCGTTGGCCGGCTGGGAAATCTGCACGGTGACGTTCTCCCCGGTATCGATGCCGGGAGCCATGGGGCCGGCAGGCCCGGCTGGTCCGGCCGGTCCCTGCGGACCGGTTGCGCCGGTGGCGCCGGCAGGTCCGGCTGGCCCGGCGGGTCCCGCAGGTCCGGTCGCTCCCGCCGGACCGGTTGCCCCCGGCGAGCCCTGGCATGAGACGATCAGCAGCGCCATTACCAGCAGACCGGCCAGCCCCACTACCCCCCATAAAATTCGTTTCTTCATATCGACCTCTTTCCACCTTTCTCGGTGACCGTCAGTGACGCACGGACAGGGATTTTCCTTGCCAAACGGGAAATTTGCCGGACGTACCGGGACGGTCCACTCTTAGCTTATGCCTATTTTACGCGACAGCCGGGCTCGGGCGCATACGTTCCAACGAGTAAATCGAGGCTACATTTTCCAAAGTAGGCCGGGGTACAACGCCCCGAGTAGTCCCTTCCATTATAGAAATTACTACCACATTGTGGTAAATTAGAAAAAGGTTCGCCCGGGACGACCGGGACGACGAACGGATTTGGAGGGTACATTCTGTTCAGGCGTTTGAAGGCACTCTCGCTCAGGGGACGGGTCATGCTGCTGGCCCTCGCCACACTGCTCATCGTCCTGGTGGTGTTCAGCTGGCTCGGTGTGCAGTCGGTCCGGCAGAGCGTCGATACCGCCCTCGACGAGCGGCTCGTACTGGCGCGCGTGCTGGCCGGGCGCCTCGACCAGACGCTGAACTACGTCCTCGGTCACGTCGGCGAGGCCATCCAGTCCGAGCCGTCCCTGCCGGACGGCGCCCGCTTTACGTCCTTCGCGCAGGAGCTCCGGACGGACCTCGGCAAACTCGATATCGATATCGACCACGTCTTCCTCACCGGCAGCACCGGTAAGATCATCGATGCCGACCCGGCCGGCGGCAATCTCACCGGCACCACACTGGCCGACCTGCCGGATTTCCAGCGAGTGCTGACCTCCGGCAACCCGGACATCTCCAACCTGGTCTCCGGGGTATTTTCCTCCGTTCCCACGGTATTGGTCAGCGTTCCCTTCATGAGCGCCACCGGCGGCGTGGCCGGTGTGCTGTCATGCTCATTGAACGTGAGTCAGATAAGCACCGAGACCTTCGGGCAGGACATTGCGCTCGGCCAGACCGGCTACCTGGAGATCATCGACGGTAACGGCATCGTGCTGGCGCGGACCGCCCCCGGCACGCCGCCTTCGCCGTTCGAGACGAGCGACCACCCGGGCCGTTTCGCCGCCCTCATCGACGAGCACCAGCCGACCGTCGGCACCTGCCACCGCTGCCACACGGCCGGCTCCAGCGTACAGCGCCGCAAGGACGTGCTCGCCTTCGCCCCGCTCTCCGCGACGCGATGGGGCGTCGTCATCCGGCAGTCGGAGGACGAGACCTTCGCGGCGACCGGCCACCTGGAGCACCAGTTCCTCGCCTTCGGGGGCATCATGCTCGGGTTCATGGTACTGCCGCTCCTGGCATTGACCCGGTCCGTGGTGGACCCCATCAAGAAGCTGACCCGGGCGGCCCGAAAAATGTCGGTCCACGACTACGACGTCGAGGTGCCCCGGCAGCGGAACGACGAGATCGGCGAACTGAGCGCCGCCTTCGATACCATGCGTCAGGAGATAGCCCGGTCACGCAACGAGATCATGGACAACTACCGGGCGGCCAAGGACAAGGAAGAGCTGCGCGGGCGCCTCCTGGAGAACGTCATCGACGCCCAGGAGCAGGAGCGCAAGCGCATCGCCCGGGAACTCCACGACGAGTACGGCCAGACCCTCACCGGACTTATCATGAACGTGGAGTCCCTGGAGGACATGGCCGAGAGCGAAAAACCCGCCTTCCTAACCAAGCTCGGGAAAACGAAGGACATATTGACGAAGACCCTCGCCGAGATGCGGAAACTCACCCTCGACCTGCGGCCTTCCTCCCTCGACGACCTGGGCCTGGTGGCCGGGCTGCGGGCCTACCTCTCGACCGTCCAGTCGGACATCGGCCTTAACATCACTTTCGACCACGCCGGCGTCGGTTCCCGCCTCAAGCCGGACACGGAGATAGCAGTGTTCCGCATCATCCAGGAGGCGGTCCACAACGTCGTCAAGCACGCCGGGGCCACCGAGGTCAGCATCAACCTGAAAGCGGCGGACGGCGTGCTCCGCATCGAGATCACCGATAACGGCAGCGGTTTCAACGTGGAAGAGGTGTTGCGGGAAAAGGCCGGCAAGCAGTCGCTGGGCATCCTCGGCATGCAGGAGCGGACGACGCTCCTGCATGGCACGTTCGCCATCGAGTCCGTCCCCGGGACGGGCACCCGCATGACGGTGACCATCCCCCTGGACCAGGCGACGGTATAACCAAAGAGATAAAGGAGCCAGAGCAATGCAGGTGTTGATCGTGGATGACCACGTTATCGTCCGGGAGGGGCTGCGGGCCTTGCTGGAGCCTTGCGAGGGCGTCGAGGTTGTCGGCGAGGCCACCAGCGGCGAGGAGGCCCTCGAAGCAGTCGTCCGGCTGCACCCGGACGTCGTGCTGATGGATATCACCATGCCGGGCGTCAATGGCCTGGAAGCCGCCCGCCGCATCAATGACGAGCACCCCGATGTCAAGGTCCTCATCCTTACCATGCACGAGGAGGACGAGTACTTTTTCAACGCGCTGGAGGCCGGCGCGTCCGGCTACTTCGTGAAGGGCGGCTCCTCGGAGGAGCTTATCTCGGCGCTCAAGGCGGTCGCCCGCGGCGATGTCTTCCTCTACCCCACCATGGCCAAGAAGCTCCTCTCCGGCTACCTGGAGCGGGGCCGACCGGCGGCGGACCGGGACCGGCAGGACGGGCTCACCAACCGGGAAATGGAAGTGCTGAAGCTGATCGGAGAAGGCTACAATAACCAGGAGATCGCCGCCCGGCTCTTCCTCAGTCCCACCACCGTGCAGACCCACCGCTCCAACATCATGGGTAAGCTCAACCTGCACAACCGCGCCGACCTCACCCGCTACGCCATCAAGAACGGGATCGTCTCCCTCGACCACTAGGCCCTGATACGCAGTCCGGGTCTACCAGGGCAACCGGAGGACGATGAAGGTGAGGACCGCCGCGACAACGGCCGGAATGTAGTAGCCAGCCCCGAAAGAGATACCGACCGCGGCCACCACCCAGACGGTGGCCGCCGAGGTGAGCCCGCGCACCTTCTGCTCCTGCACCATGATCATCCCGGCCCCGATGAAACCGATGCCGATGACCACCGCCGAAGCCACTCGGGAGATGTCCGCCCCCGGCGTGAAGGCGTAGATCGAAAGCGAGGTAAGCAGTCCCGCCCCCAGACCCACCAGGCTGTGAGTACGCACGCCGGCCGGCTTGGCCTGAGCCTGGCGCTCCCAGCCGATGGCCGCCCCGGCCACGGCGGCCGCCGCCAGCCGGATGACTATTTCAAGGTTGGTCCACGGTACAAGCTCGTTTCCCGTTACGGAACCGCCTTTATGAATGGTATCTCAGAACGTTCGCTATTTCTTGGCGCGGAAATGGACGTTCCATTTCAGACACATGTCGCTGGTGAATTTCTTCACCGTATCGTCGTGCGTGTTGTAGAACTCCCCCAGGAAGCCGTGCAGTATCTCCATCCCGGACATGCCGGGAGTTGGCTCGGACGGAGCCGGCAGATTGATGTAGACAATCTCGCTCATTACTTTCTGATACTCGATCGATGGCATGGACGGATAATCTCCTCTGACGATTTTGCGCCGCGGTCCGGCTTGCCCCATTATATACCGGCGACCCTGCGGGAATAAAGTTGCGTCCCGCCAAGGGCACTCCCCTGATTTAACAAAACGTTAACCTCCCCTTTACCTGCCTTAACAAAAACCTAACGCCGTGTTAAAGTGCCGACCCGATAATGAAAACGTAGGTCAGACGGACCTTCGCCGGCGGTGGGACAGGCAGCCGTCCCGGGTCATCAACCGCTTTCACATAGTGTACAATCATTACGGAGGAACCCTTTGACCAGGCACTCCGGAGCAGCTATCCGCTGGTAAAGTAAAACCCCTCAATCTGCTGCCGGACCGAGGGCCGGCCGAGAGCGATGTGAACGTAGAAGCGACCGCGAAAAAACCCCGGCGTCACTCCCGTCTCAGCGACAGTATATTTTCCAATCTGACGCTCATTTTTGCCCTCAGTATCGTCGTCATTCTGATCGGCTCCATCGCGATTCTCGGCCTCGACGCCAGGGACTCCATCCACAAGTTCGGCTGGAGCTTCCTCTGGAGCACCACCTGGAACCCGGTGACCAATGAGTTCGGCGCCCTGCCGGCCATCTTCGGCACGCTGGTGAGCTCGGTCCTCGGACTGCTCATCGCGGTACCCGTCAGCCTCGGCGCCGCCATCTTCCTGGTGGAGCTGGCCCCCGCCTGGATACGCGGGCCCGGCTCGTTCCTCATCGAGATGCTGGCGGCCATTCCCAGCGTCATCATCGGCCTGTGGGGACTGTTCGTGATGGCGCCCTTCATCGGCAACCCGGTCGAGACGTGGATGCGCAGCCACTTGAGTTTCATCCCGCTTTTCCGGGGGTCGATATTCGGCGGGCTGAGCTTTTTCTCGGCGGGCATCATACTGGCCATCATGGTCATCCCCATCATCACCGCCATGAGCCGGGACATCATGCGGGCCGTGCCCAACACCCAGCGGGAAGCCATGCTGGCCCTGGGCGCCACGCGCTGGGAGACCATCCGGCGGGCGGTGTTGCCCTACAGCCGTTCCGGACTCGTCGGGGCGATCATCCTGGGCCTCGGCCGCGCCCTCGGCGAGACGATGGCCGTCACCATGGTCATCGGCAACAAATATATCGTCACCTCGTCGCTCTTCTCGCCCGGCACCACCATCGCCAGCAAGATCGCCGGTGAGTTCGGCGAGGCCCCCAACCAGATTTTCGTTTCCAGTCTCGTCGAGCTGGCCCTCGTGCTGTTCGCCGTGACATTGGTGATCAACGTTGTCGCACGACTGCTCGTCTGGAGGATGACCTCCGTGAAAGTAGTGCAGGAATAGGAAGATGGTCTCACAGGGCGGACATCTAAGAAGGAAATGGACGAGCGGCATCATGCTGACCGCCACCGGTCTGGCGGCGGCCATCGGCATCGCGCTGCTGGCGCTCATCCTCGGCTATACGCTGTTCAAGGGTATCAGCTACCTGAACCTGGGTACGTTGACCCACAGCGCCGTTCCGGCCGGTGAGACCGGCGGCGGCCTCCGCGATGAAATCGTCGGCACGCTTATCATCGTATCACTGGCCTCGGCGATGGCGCTGCCGGTCGGTCTGCTGGCGGGGCTCTTCCTGTCCGATTTCGCCGGTCCCCGGACCGCCGCCGGGGTCCGCTTCGCGGCGGATATCCTCGCCGGCGTGCCGTCCATCGTCGTCGGCGTTCTGGCCTACGCCGTCGTGGTGCGGCCCATGCACAGCTATTCAGCCCTTTCCGGCGGCGTCGCGCTGGCCATCATCATGATACCCATCGTCGCCCGCACCGCCGAGGAGGCCCTGCGCCTCGTGCCGCACTCCATGCGGGAGGCGGCGCTGGCGCTCGGCATCACCCGCTGGCGGGCCGTCGTCGGCGTCGTGCTGCCCGGGGCCCTGACCGGTGTCGTCACGGGCATCATGCTGGCGGTGGCCCGCATCGCCGGGGAGACGGCCCCGCTCCTCTTCACCTCCTTCGGCAACTATTTCGGCTTCGACGGCATCCTCAAGCCAATCAGCGCTTTGCCGCTGACCATTTATCGATACGCACTGTCGGCCTACCAGGACCAGACCCAGCTCGCCTGGGCGGGAGCCTTCATCCTCGTCGTGCTCGTGCTCCTTATCAGCGTCGTGGTCCGCTGGGTAAGCCGCCGCAAGAGCTAGCGAGGTGACCATGTTGACGAGTGAAAAGGAAAAGACTATGATAAACACCTTGGATATACCCGTAAATACGAACAACCGCCCCACCCCGCCCGAGGACCGGTCCATCGTTCTGGAGGTGGAAAACCTCCGGGCCTACTACCGCGATTTCCTCGCGGTCAAGGACACCAGCCTCCATATCCCCGGCCAGGCCATCACCGCCATCATCGGGCCTTCCGGCTGCGGCAAGAGTACCTTCATCCGGTGCCTCAACCGCATGCACGAGGCCTCCAACCACGGCCACGTGGTCGGCCAGGTACGACTGGAAGGCAACAACATCTACGACCCCGGCGTGGACCCGGTGCAGGTCCGGCGGCGCATCGGCATGGTCTTCCAGAAGCCGAGCCCCTTTCCCACCATGTCCATCTTCGATAACGTGGCCGCCGGCCTCAAGCTGACCCGCCTCTGGAGCCGACGCTGGCAGCTCGCGGATATCGTGGAGCGCAGCCTGCGCCAGGCCGCCCTCTGGGACGAGGTCAAGGACAAGCTCCACGAGTCCGGTACCTCCCTGTCCGGCGGCCAGCAGCAGCGCCTTTGCATCGCCCGGGCGCTGGCGGTGGAGCCGGAGATCATCCTCCTCGACGAGCCCTGCTCCGCCCTCGACCCCGTGGCCACGCTGAAGATAGAAGACCTCATGAAAGAGCTGTCCCAGCGGTACACCATCGTCATCGTGACGCACAACATGCAGCAGGCCGCCCGCGTCTCGGACACGGCCGCCTTCTTCATGATGGACGACGACCGGGCCGGATTCCTCGTCGAGTACGGGGAAACGAGCCAGATATTCACCACGCCCAAAGACCGGCGGACGGAAGACTACATCACCGGCAGGTTCGGGTAGAGCGGAGGAGCGACATGGAAATACGGACCGAATTTCACAAGGAACTGCGCGAGATACAGCAGGACGTCATCTTCCTGGGCAACATGGTGGAAAAGGCCATCGCCAAGTCCGTCCACGCCCTGCGCGAGCGTGACCTCCCCGAAGCCGAGGAGGTCATCGCCGGGGACAAGGCCGTCAACAACCGGCGCTTCTCCATCGAGACCAAGTGTCTGGCCATCATCGCCAAGCAGCAGCCCATGGCCAAGGACCTGCGCACCATCATGGGCGTCACCCATATCATCACCGAGCTGGAACGCATCGGTGACTACGCCGAGGGCATCGCCCGCATCGTGATCATGAACGGCGACGAGCCGCCCCTCAAGCCGCTCGTTTCCATCCCCCGCATGGCGGACAAGACCATCGATATGCTCAAACGGTCCATGGAGGCCTTTATCGGCCACGACGCCGACCAGGCCCGGCAGATCGCCCTGGAGGACGACGAGGTGGACAACCTCTACAGCGACCTCTTCCGCGTCCTCGTCAGCTATATGGTGGAAGACCCCAAGACCATCACCCGGGCCACCCGCCTCATCTGGGCCGCCCACAACCTGGAGCGCGCCGCCGACCGCGTCACCAACATCTGCGAGCGCATCGTCTTCACCGTCACCGGCGTTATCGAGGAGATCGGCGCCTCAAAATATTAGCTACACGACGGGTGTCAAAGCCGCACATACCTCGTCACGCTCCACAGACCGCTGAGCTTGGGAGATACTTTTTATGTCAACCCGCGTAACATTAACGTAACAAACGTCGGCTATTATATGATATAAGGAACAGACTCCCCCGCTCGATCCCATGATATTTTTATGTGAAGGGAAGGTTACATGAACCCCACGAACGAAGAAGAGCTTTCTACCCTGAGCGACATCTTCGGGAGCAATGTCTTCAATGACGCGGTGATGCGCCGCACGCTCCCCAAGGAGACTTACAAATCGCTCCGCCAGACCATCGAGGACAGTACGCCGCTCGACCCCCAGGTCGCCGAAGTCGTCGCCTCGGTGATGAAGGACTGGGCCATCAGCAAGGGCGCCACTCACTTCACCCACTGGTTCCAGCCGATGACCGGTCTAACGGCTGAGAAACATGATTCTTTCATCTCCCCCACCCCGGACGGCCGGGTCATCCTGGAGTTCTCCGGTAAAGAGCTCATCAAGGGCGAGCCGGACGCTTCCTCCTTCCCCTCCGGCGGTCTGCGCGCCACCTTCGAGGCCCGCGGCTACACCGCCTGGGACATCACCTCACCGGCCTTCGTCAAGGACGGCAGCCTCTACATCCCCACCGCCTTCGCCTCCTACAACGGCGAGGCCCTCGACCAGAAGACCCCCCTGCTCCGCTCCATGGACGCCCTCAATAACCAGGCCATGCGTATCCTGAAGCTGTTCGGCAACACCACCTCCAAGCGGGTCACCACCACCGTCGGGCCGGAGCAGGAGTATTTCGTCATCGATAAAGACCATTTCGACCAGCGCCAGGACCTCATCCTTACCGGCCGCACCCTCTTCGGCGCGCCCGCGCCCAAGGGCCAGGAGCTGGAGGACCAGTACTTCGCCGTCATCAACGACCGCATCACCGCCTTCATGGCCGATGTGGATACCGAGCTCTGGAAGCTCGGCGTTTCCGCCAAGACCAAGCACAACGAGGTCGCCCCGGCGCAGCACGAGCTCGCCCCCATCTTCACCACCACCAACATCGCCACGGACCACAACCAGCTCATGATGGAGACGATGCAGAAGGTGGCCCTGCGGCACGGGCTCGTCTGCCTGCTCCACGAAAAGCCCTTCGCCGGCATCAACGGCTCCGGCAAGCACAATAACTGGTCCATGGCCACCGACGACGGCCAGAACCTGCTCGAGCCCGGCCAGACGCCGCACGATAACATCCAGTTCCTGCTTATCCTCAGCGCCATCATCAAGGCCGTCGACGAGTACGCCGACCTGCTCCGCGCCTCCATCGCCAACACCGGCAACGACCACCGCCTGGGCGCCAACGAGGCCCCGCCGGCCATCGTCTCCATCTTCCTCGGCGAGCAGCTCACCGATATCCTGGAGCAGATCGAGAAGGGCGGCGCCTCCAAGAGCAAGCTCGCCACCATGATGCACCTGGGCACCAACCGGCTACCGTCGCTCCCCAAGGACACGACAGACCGCAACCGGACCTCGCCGTTCGCCTTCACCGGCAACAAGTTCGAGTTTCGCATGGTCGGCTCCATCCAGACCATCGCCCCGGCCAACACCGTGCTCAATACCATCGTCGCCGAGAGCCTCGCGCAGTTCGCGGACCGGCTGGAAAAGGCCAAGGACCTCCAGGCCGATATCAACAAGCTCATCCTGGAGACCATCCAGAAGCACAAGCGCGTCATCTTCAACGGCAACAACTACGCGCCCGAGTGGGTCACCGAGGCCGAGCAGCGCGGCCTGCCCAACATCGCCAACACCGTGGACGCCATCAGCGTCATGCTCGACAAGAAGAACGTCGATGTCATGGGCAAGCACAACGTGCTGAACCACGTCGAGGTTGAGTCCCGCGCCGAAATCCAGTGGGAAATCTACGTCAAGACCATCAACATCGAGGGCCTGACGATGGCCGGTATGGCCCGCCGCCAGATACTGCCCGCCGCCATCGGCTACAAGGCCTCGCTGGCTTCCGCCATCGTCAGCATCATGGAAGCCGGTGGCGACGCCGAGGTCGAGAAGGCCCTGCTCGCCCGGGTCGGCAAGGTGCTCGTTTCCTTCAACGCCAAGCTGGAGAAGCTCGAGAAAGCCATCGCCACCGCGGCCGGCAAGAACGGCGGCTCCAGGAAGCAGGCCGTCGCCTACCGCGACCTCGTCTTCACCGCCATGGCCGCCCTCCGCGAGGACGCCGATACCCTCGAAACCCTCGTCGATGCGGACTACTGGCCGATGCCCACCTACTCCGAACTCCTCTTCAACGTCTAGCACCGGCCGTTACCTCCATACACCGGATGCCCGCGGGGGACCCTGAACCCTCCCCCCGCGGGCACTCATCCCGCCGCCGCGCCCGCGGCGACTTTTTCTTTCCAGCCTTATATAAAACCGCCACTGGACACCGGCGGTCTCTTTCGCTATAATCCGATATATCGTAATGTTTTATAACGTTGACCGGTCGGCTGAATGAAAACCATCCTGCGGCTCATCGTTTTCGTCAGGAAACACTGGGCGAACCTGCTGTTCGGCTTCGTCTGCATCACCGCGAGCACGGTGGGCGGGCTCGTCATACCGCGCCTGCTCGGCAACGGCATCGATACCGCTCTCGGCTCCGGCAGCAAGACCACCATCCTCATTTTGGCCGGCGTCATTCTGGGCACCACGGTGATACGGAGCGCCGCCCGCTTCGGAGACACCTACATCACCCAGATCGTCTCCCAGCAGGCCTCCTACGATATCCGCAACGCCCTCTACGACCACCTTCACCAGCTCGGCTTCGCCTACTACGACCAGGCCCAGACCGGCCAGATCATGTCCCGCTGCACGGCGGACATCGAGGCGGCCCGCATGTTCCTCAGCGCCGGCCTGCTCAACCTCATCCAGATCTTCCTCGTGGTCTTCGGTGTCGGCTACCTGCTCCTCTCGCTCAACTGGCAGCTCGCCCTCATTACGCTCGCCTTCATGCCGGCCGTCCTCTGGCAGACCATCCGCATGAGCAACAAGATGCAGCCGGTCTGGATGGCCGTGCAGCAGAAGATAGCCTGGCTCGGCACCATCCTCCAGGAAAGCCTCAGCGGTATCAAGATCGTCAAGGCCTACACGCTGGAGAACAAGGAGAACGCCAAGTTCTCCTCCGGCGCGGTCGAGCTCTACGACCAGCAGATAGCGGCCGCCCGCCTCCAGGCCATCTACACGCCCATCATGATGATGCTGCTCGCCATACCGACCGGCTTCGTGCTATGGTACGGCGGCCTCCAGGTCATGAACGGCAGCCTGACCATCGGCGGTATCACCCAGTTCATCCTCTACCTCGGGATGCTCTCAGGCTTTGTCGCCCGTCTCGGCCAGCTGGCCGCCATGGTCTCCCGCACGATCTCGGCAGGGCGCCGCATCTTCGAGGTGCTGGATACCGAACCCGCTATCAAAGACCGGCCCAATGCCATCGACCCCGGCCGCGCCGAAGGCGCCGTCTCCTTCCATGACGTCAGCTTCAGCTACGGCACCGCCCCGGTACTCCGGCACGTTGATTTCGACGTGAAACCCGGCCAACTGGTCGTGCTGCTCGGCGGCTCCGGCAGCGGCAAGACGACCATCACGAACCTGATGTCCCGTTTCTACGACGTCACGGACGGCGGCATTACCCTCGACGGCACCGACATCCGCGACCTCACCCTTGCCTCGCTCCGCCGCAATATCGGCATCGCCCAGCAGGACGTATTTCTCTTCTCGGCCACGCTCCGGGAGAACATCGCCTACGGCGTGCCCGACGCCACGCAGGCGCAGGTCGAGGAGGCTGCGCGGGCCGCCCGCATCGACGATTTCATCCGCTCCCTGCCGAACGGCTACGATACCCTCGTCGGCGAGCGCGGCGTGACCCTCTCCGGCGGCGAGAAGCAGCGCATCGTCATCGCCCGTTCGATCCTCATGGACCCGTCCGTGCTCGTCCTCGACGATTCCACCTCGAGCGTGGACGCGGAGACCGAGCACCTCATCCTTGAAGCCTTGAACAAGCTGATCACCGGTCGGACCACCTTCGTCATCACCCACCGCCTGACCCTCATCCAGCGGGCCGACCTCATCCTGCTCCTCAAGGACGGCCGCATCGCCGAGCAGGGCACCCACGAGGAGCTCATGGCCCAGAGCGGGCTCTACCGGCAGGCCTATATGGACCAGGTAGCCGCCAACCGGAAAGCCGCCGAGGAAGCGGCCATCGAGGCCGGCGGGGAGGACACCGATGTTTAACGCCCCCGCCCCGAACCCCGGCCAGCGGCTCCGCAGCGCCGTTGACGAGTCCAACGCGGACGACCTCCTCGGCAAGGTCTACGACAGCGACATCGTCGTCCGGCTCGGCGGCTATGTCAGGGGCGTAAGGAAAGACCTCATTGTCGGCGGTCTCGGCGTCTTCTTCCGCACCGTCGCCAACCTGGCCACGCCTCTCATCGTCGCGGAGGCCGCCAACCGCATCGTCGCCGGAGACACCGGCGGCCTTACCATCATCATGCTCATCTACATCGGCGTGGTACTGCTCGTCTGGGGTTCGCAGTACGTGGAGACGCTCTACCTCGCCTTCGCCTCGCAGGGCATTTTGCTCAAGATGCGCACCCAGATGTTCGAACACCTCCACAAGCTCTCGTTGGGCTTCTTCGACCACAACAAGGTCGGCAAGATAATGTCCCGCGTCCAGAATGACGTGGACCAGCTCCAAACGCTCGTCTCGCAGAACTTCGTCACGGTGTCCGTCAACCTGATGACCATCGTCGGCATCGTCATCATCATGCTCGTCCTCAACTGGAAGCTGGCGCTCCTGGCCCTGAGCACTTTGCCCATCCTCGTCATCGTCGTCATCATCTGGCAGCGGCGGGCCCGCCGCGCCTTCGTCTGGACCCGCCGGGCCATCGCCGCCGTGAACGACAACCTCCAGGAAAGCATCTCCGGCGTCCGCGTCACCAAGAACATGTCCCGAGAAGCGGAGAATATCCGCCGCTTCGACGAGATCAACAAGGCCAACTTCGAGGCCAATAAAAAGGCCGCCTTCCTCCAGGGGCTGATCATGCCGGTCACCCAGATGCTCACGGACAGCTCCTACGTTATCGTCCTCATCTTCGGCGGCTTCCAGGTACTCAACGGCACCATGGACGTCGGCTTCCTGCTCGCCTTCCTGCTCTACATCCAGCGGCTCGGTCAGCCCGTCCAGCAGGTGGCCACGATGTACACGCAGATACAGCTCTCGATGGCCTCCGGCCAGCGTATCTTCGAGCTGCTCGACGTCACTCCCGAGATCGAGGACGCGCCCGATGCGGAAGAAATGCCCGCCGTCAGGGGGGACATCAAATTCGACGACGTCCACTTCTCCTATGAGCCGGATGTCGAGGTACTCCACGGCGTCAGCTTCGGCGCCGCCCCCGGCCAGCGGGTCGCCATCGCCGGGCGGACGGGGGCCGGGAAGAGCAGCATCGCCAGCCTCGTCGCCCGTTTCTACGAGGCCTCCGGCGGCGCGGTGACTATCGACGGCCACAACGTGAACAGCGTCACCCAGCAGTCGCTGCGGAAGCAGATAGGTTTCGTGCCGCAGGACCCCTTCCTCTTCTCCGGCACCATCGAGGACAACATCCGCGACGGGAACCCCGAAGCCACCCGTGAACAGGTCATCGAAGCCGCCAGGGCCGCCGGCGTGGATGACGTTATCAGCCAGCTCGAAAAGGGCTATGAGACGACCGTCGGCGAGCGGGGCGGCACTTTGAGCCCCGGCCAGCGGCAGCTCGTCTGTCTCGCCCGCGCCGTGCTCGCCGACCCGCCCATCCTCATCCTGGACGAGGCCACCTCCAACATCGATACCGCCACCGAGCGCGTCCTCCAGGCTTCGCTCGACCGTATCTCGAAGAACAAGACCTGCCTCATCATCGCCCACCGCCTCTCCACGGTGACGAACGCCGACCGGATCATCGTCCTCGACCACGGGAACATCGTCGAATCCGGCACCCACGCCGAGCTCATGAAGAAGCAGGGGCTCTACGCGCAGATGTACGAGACGCTCTCCCGCGCCGAGCCGTCCCCGTAGCCTTTCTGTTGTAGTATAATAGGGGCTGCACCTACCCGCCACGGAGGACGCCCGCGTGACCGATGCCGCCGCCGATTCCCACCTGTCCCCGGACCGGCTGCGGTCGGTCGCCTTCTTCTACGTGGTCAACTTCCTCTGGTGGATCAGCCTTTACCTCTACGTGCCTATCCTGCCCCTCTACATCCAGACGACCACCACCAGCCTGGGCACGGTCGGCACCATCCTCTCGGCCTATTCACTGCCGCAGCTTCTCTTCCGCATCCCCATCGGCATCCTCTCGGACCGGTGGGGCCGCCGCAAGCCGCTCGTGGCGGCCGGTATTATACTCACCTCGCTCGGTGCATTGAGTCTTGCTTTGGCCAAGACACCGGGCCTGCTCTACCTGGCCCGCTTCACCACCGGGGTGGGCGCCGCCTTCTGGGTGGTCTTCCCCATCTACTTCGCCGCCTGGTTCGAGCACGAGGAAAGCGGCCGCGCCATCGGCCTTATCAACTTCGAGCGCAGCCTGGCCCTCATCGTCGCCACGCCGGGCGGCGGCTTCCTGGCGGAGAAACTGGGCCTCGTCAATCCATTCTGGTTCGCCGCCCTGTTCGGCATCATCGGCCTGCCCGCCCTGCTGATGACCCGGGAGACACGCACGGAGCGCACACCGGTCTCGTGGACCGGCTTCCGGATGGTCGCCACCCAACCCATGCTCGTCGCGGTGTCCATCATGGCGGTGCTGCTCCAGTTCGCCACCTTCGCCAGCATCTTCGGCTTCACCCCTATCTACGCCACCGGCCTCGGCGCCACCAGCGGCGATCTCGGCATCATCACCATGATCAACCTGGCGGCCTCGGCCCTTGGCTCACTGTGGGCGGTACGCGTCCAGGCCGGGATCGGCGACCGCGCCACCGTTATCGTGAACGCGACCCTGGTTGGCGCCACCATGTTCGCCACGCCCTTCATCAGCTCGGTCCACGTGCTGATGGTGGTGCAGCTCGCCTTCGGGTTCGGCAGCGGCGTGCTCGGGACGATGTTGATGGCGCTCGGTATCCGCGGCCTGCCGCGGAGCCAGCAAGCGACGGCGATGGGCGTGTTCCAGGCGGTCTACGCCATCGGCATGATGACCGGGCCGATGGTCTCCGGCTTCGTCAGCCGCGGCAGTGACCTGGCGCCGGTCTTCTACCTGGCCGGGGCGGTCAGCGTCGCCCTGGCGGCCATGGCCTTCCTGCCCGTCTTTTCCCGGAAAGTTGAAATCTAAACGCCGTACGCGGACGCCAGTTCGACCATTCGTTTGTAGAACCGGCGCGCCGGCCGGCCCTGCGCCTCGACGGCCGCCAGTACCTTTTCCACTTCAGGCGCGATGATTCCCCGTAGCTCTTCGACCTGCCCGGGCGTGAAAGTCGTTACCTCGAATTCCGCCAGCCCCTCATCAAGGTGGGCGTCAGCGTCACGGCCGCTCTCCCGGGCGAACCAGCACTCGGCACCGGCCGGCCCCAGCCCGCCGATGATATCCTGATAGTCCTGCGGCAGCCGGTTCCAGCTTTCCCGTTTCATGTACGTGCGCATCGGGTGCATGGTGATGGAGTTCCGTCCCGTCATCAGGCAGTACGGCGCGGCGCCGTCCGCCAGCCGGAACTGGCGGGCCGGGAGGACGCCGAGCACCGTTGCGTCCAGTCGTCCGTCCTTTAACTGTCCGGCGATGTCCAGGTACGGGACATGCAGCGGCTCGGCCCCGAGCGCGCGGAGCGCCCCGTCGATGACCGGCAGCGACCGTATCCGCGCCCCCGCGAGACCTACGACGGTTTTGATCGGTCCCCACGCCCGCGTCGTGAAGATGGCCATCGCCGCGCCGATGCTTAAACCCACAATCTTGTGGTCACTCAACTCTTCGCGCAACTCGGCAAACTCCTCGTACAGCTGCGCCAGGACGCGGCTGCCCGCCGTCGCGTTCGGGAACAGCAGCGGCAGCTGCACGAGTCCGAGCAGCGGGTACTGTACCGCCGCGGCCGGCACGTCCCGGACGACGTCGGCAGCCCGGATGAGCACCGGGTCTTCCCCGCCGGTTTTCGTGAACCGCACCCCACCGCCGGTGCGACGTTCTACTTCCGCTACCCACCGGTCGATGATGCCCACACCGTGCTCGTGGATGTTGTGAAAGATGAGTTCTATTGGTTCAGCCGTCACAGCAGACCTGCCTTTCGTTATCGTACGCGTATCACCTGATATCCCGCATGATATATCGTCATGCCGTCGCGAGCAAGGGTCGGCGGTGCGAGGAACCTGGGGACGGTATCGTGCCCCCGCGGTTGTTTAGCGCTATAATAGAAAGAGAAGCACGTGTTCCGACAGGAGAGATATCATGACCAAGCTAGCTACCACCGGCAAGAAGATCCACGAACCCGCCCGCGATACCAATGTCGTCTACGAGGCTGACGTCGTCGTGGTCGGCGGCGGCCCGGGCGGTCACTCCGCCGCCATGGCCGCCGCCCGCAACGGCGTTAAAACCGTCCTTATCGAGCGCTATGGCCACCTCGGCGGCATGGCCAGCGGCGGCATCGTCATCCAGATACCCCACATGAGCGACG
>CAZOMF010000001.1:13892-37399 GCA_964580635.1 uncultured Dehalococcoidaceae bacterium | reverse complement strand
CCAGCAGGGCGGTGTAGCCGTCCGGCCACTTCAGGCTGACGTAGGGGAAGATGGGTTGCGGGCCGAAGTGGACGAACCAGCCGATGGCGAACTCCGGGTCGATGGGTGACGAGAAGAAGAGCAGGCCGCCCGGCCAGCCTTCACCATAGATGCGCCCGAAGAACTTGCCCGGGTCTTCCGCCTGGATATCGGCATCGATGCCGACCTCGGACAGAAAGCCCTGGATGGCCTCGGTCTCGTCGGTGCTGCCCTGAAGCTGGTAGATGGTGGTTTTAAAACCGTTCGGCAGGCCGGCCGCCGTCAGCAGGTCCATGGCCTTCTGCGGGTTATACTCCCGCGGCTGGTAGTTCGGATCGTAGCCCTGCGTACCTTCCGGACCGGCGCGTTTCACCGCGTGGAGCTTGCCATAGCCGACCGCCGCCGCGATGGCGTCGCGGTCGATGGCGTACTCGACGGCCTCGCGTACGCGGACGTCCGTGAATACGGAGTCGGCGGAAGCGGTATCCGGGATGAGGTCGGTATAGAAACCGCCTATCTGCGGGATACCGTTATAGCCCAGGTTCTCCAGGTCGATGGACTCTTTCAGCGGCAGGCCCGAGGCGACGTCGCCCTCGCCGGCCTGCATCTTGGTGGCGGCGATGGTCGCGTCCGACACGAAGATGAACTCGATGCCGTCGAGGTAAGGGAACTGCGAGCCCCGCCAGTAGTTGTCATTGCGCACCATCTTCATGGAGACGTCCCGCTCGAAGCTCTCGAACTTGAACGGCCCGGTGGTGACGAAATGGGTGACGCACCAGTCCTGGCCGTTCTGCTCGAGGGCGGTCGGCGAGAACATGGTGAGCAGGTTATAGCCGTACGAGTGGAGCATCATCTGCGGGGTGAACATGGCGTTGAGGTGGTAGACGAAGGTGTAATCGTCCGGGGCCGAGATGGAGTCCACGTACTGGCCGTTGGCGAGCCGCTGGCTGTCGATGAGGAGCTGCACGTTCTTCATGACGGCGTCGGAGTTGAAGGGCGTGCCGTCCTGGAAGGTGACGCCGTGCTGCAGATGGAAGGTGAGCGTCAGCGCGTTCTCGTCGATTTCCCAGGAGCTGGCGAGTTCCGGCTTGAACTGACCATCGCCGGCCCAGTAAATGAGGGTCTCGGCGTAGGACTTGGCGAAGCTCTCATCGGCCAGGTTCTGCTCCGGCACGTAGCTCAGGTTGCTGGGGTAGTCCCGGTAAATGACCCGCATGGTCCCGCCGGACTTGATGGTTTCGGTGGGCGTGGGCGTCGGTGAGGTCGAGGTCGAGACAGAGGTTGTGGTGGTGCCGGTTGGTGATGGCGAGGTGGTGGTCGTCGTCGATCCGCCGCAGCCAGCCGCGAAGAGCGAGCCGATGACAAGGAATATCATGATCAGGAATGCCAGACGTTTCATAGTCCCCCCCTTATATGAAATGATCCGTTTCCTATATCAAGTGAACGCCGGGTTCACGTGTCAGGGCTCCGGGCAGATACCTCCTCTGATTTTCCTGAAGCCTACCACTGAAACGGGGCCGCGTAAAGGGACTATTGACCGTGTCCAAAAGTACGGATAGGGTATGCTGTGACCGGGTGCAAAATTATGCCCGGGGGGAGAGAACCGCCCCGGTTTTCTTTCAGGGAGGAGCGCTCAGGACGGCCGGGCGGGCAGTTCGATGGTGAGGGTGGTGCCCCGGCCGGGCCGGGAACGGATGGCGAGCGCGCCGTGGAGCGCCTGGGCCCGCTGCTGGATGCCGTAGAGACCCAACCGCCCGCTCGAGCCGAGGCTCTCGACCCGCTTGGGAGGCCGGAACCCCTGGCCGTCGTCGCGGATGGTCATCTTGATGCGCCCGTTTGTCATGTCGAGAGTGACGTACGCATTGAAGGCCTTGGCGTGTCGCTTGATGTTGGAGAGGCCTTCCTGGACCATGCGGAAGATGGCCACCTCTTCCTGCCGGTCGTTGCCGTGGTAGTCGCCGCGGACGGTGAGGCGGGTCTTGATGCCGGAATCCGTGGAAGCGTTGTCCGCCAGCCAGCGGAGTGCCGGGACGAGCCCGAGGGTATCGAGGACGGACGGCATGAGCGCGATGCTGATGCGCCGCAGCTCCTCGATGGTCTGAAGGGCTATCTCCCTGATGCGGTCGGCGGTGTCCCGGATGGACGTTTGACGGGCGCCGGCCGTGGTGGACAGCGCGTGGGCGTGGTTGGCGATGACGAGCAATGTCTGGATGGTCTCGTCATGCAACTCCTGGGCGAGATGACGGCGCTCGTTTTCCTGGGACTCGATGATCCTGGCCTGGAGGTCCCGCCGCTCCGCCTCGCGCTCCATGACGACCCGGCGCTCCTTGCGGCGGGTGCGTATCTCGAAGGCGATGAGCGAGACGACGAAAAGGGGGAGCAGCAGCAGGGCGAAGTTGGTGATGGAGGAGAAGAACGGCCACCCCAGGACGAGCGGCCCCACCGCGGCCAGGGCGATCAGCCCGGTGAAGAGTGCGCCTCGCCAGGAAAGCACCACCGAGGCATAGATTATCGGCAGGAAGAAGAGGATTCCGACGATATGGTTGGAGACCTCGATGAGGGCCAGATGGCGCAGCCAAATGAGCCAGAGCGGGCTTGTTTCCGCGCCGGTGATGGGCACCCAGCGTCCCCACGGCCAGGCGCTGTAGAGGTACCAGAGGAAAAAGGTGAGTACGATGATGATCCATACGTGCGGGTTGCGGAAGCGTGCCGCCAGGTCCTCGCGGCGCAGGTACCGGGTAATGAAGCTGTACCTGGCCACGCTCAGTCGAGGTCGTCGATACTGATGATGCCTTTACGGAGACTTACGGTGATGGCCTCAGTTCGCGACCCCGCCCCCAGTTTCACAAAAATATCCGCCAGGTAGCCTTTCACGGTACGCAGGCTTAGCTCCAGCCGGGCGGCGATCTCCTTGTTGGCGATTCCCTTGGCGACCAGTTTGAGGACCTCCAGCTCCCTGGCGGACAGCCGCTCGCCCATGTCCAGTTGGACCGCGGGGACCTGGTGCTGGTTGATATACTTGAACACCTGTTTGTAGACGTTGGAGGAGAGTACCGTCTCGCCCAGGACGAGCGCCCGGATGGTATTGACGACCTCCTCGCTGTAGGCGCTCTTGGTGAGATAGCCGCTCGCCCCGGCCTGGAGGATGCCGAGGATGTGCTCGATGTCGTTATGGACGGTGAACACGAGGATGTTGATGGCCGGGCAGCGCTGCTTGATGGAGCGGGTCGCCTCCAGGCCGTTGAGGATAGGCATGCCGATGTCCATCAGGATGACATCGGGTTTGAGCTGCGTGGCCAGTTCCACGGCATCCTCGCCGTTCTCCGCCTCGGCAACGACCTGGAAATCCGGCTGCTTGAGGAGGACGTTGCGAAGGGCTTCGCGCACCAGGGGATGGTCGTCGGCGATTATAAGCCGTATCGTTTCGCGGACTTCGGTTTCAACCGTTTGGGTGCTCATCGTCCCACCTCCGATGATGCATACTGAAATTTAGGTGAACGCCGATGATTTGTCAAGATGTAAAACCTTGGGTCCGGTTGGACCATGATCAACTGGCGTGCCGCACGGCTTGTCCAACGGCGCCACTGCCGTTGATCCCCGCGCGCCGCGGTATCTGTTCTTGGATTTTTGATCACCGCTTCCCGACGCCGCCCTATGGTATATGGGAAATGTTGTATAAGTTTTATAAAGTCCCATTGAATTGAATTTTTACGGGTGCCTACACTGAAAGAGGGAGTGAGTGTACCCCGGCCACGCCGCATGAGTTTCAGCACGCTGAAGCAGGCAGCTTTCAATCTGTAATCTGCATCGGCGGTAAAAGGCCACTCAATAACCAGAAAAAGAAAAAGAGACGACCGGGGAGGGCGTAATTACGCCGGTCGGTACGCATTTTCGGGAGGTGCTTAAATGGCTGTCAAAGGTACGGATGCCATCGAGGTCCCCTCCGCGACCGAAGCGGCTTACCCCGAGCCGAGACTCCGGCCGCCTGAGGAAAAAGCCGCCGCCGCGCGGTTCGCGGACAGCGACCCGGGTATCGACCTTACCCGGACCAGGTTCATCGGGCCTATTCTCACCAAAGGCATCGGGAACCGGAAATTCCAGTTTTCGGTCATCCTGCCTAACCAGATAGTCTTCTGGCTGGTATTCATCGTAGGCTTCGTCGGCATCAGCGACCCGACCCTCAACTTCGGCACCGCCATCACATGGTATATCTGGTTTGCGCTCATGTTCACCATGACGCTGGCCGTGGGACGGGGCTGGTGCATGGTTTGTCCTTTCGGTGGTTTCGGCGAATGGATACAGCGTAAAACGTTCTGGAAGCGGGCCCACAAGCGTCTCAGCCTCGGATGGCGCATGCCGCCATCAGCCGCGAAGTACGGTCTTGTCATTTCCGCCGGCGTCTTCATCATCATGACCTGGGCGGAGGAGTTCTTCAACATCGCCGGACCGGGCTTTCCTTACGAGACCAGTTTCATGGTGCTCGGCATCGTCGGCGCTGCGGCGATCGTCTTCCTGCTCTTCGAGCGGCGCACCTTCTGCCGCTATTTCTGCCCTCTCTCGTCGCTCATCGGCTCGGCCGGGTCCAACGGCGTCATCGCCGGGTTTCGGACCCGTGACCGGCAGAAGTGCATCGAATGCAAGACCAAGGAATGCATGCGCGGCGGTGAGAAGGGCTACGGCTGCCCCTGGTACACCTATCCCGGCACCGCAGATACCAATACCTACTGCGGTCTCTGCAGCGAATGCTACAAGGCCTGCCCCTATGATAACGTGGGCGTCTACCTGCAGAAGCCCCTCACCTCGGTGGTGACGCCCCGCAAGCGTCCGGAACTCGCCTGGGTGGTGGGCCTCCTCTTCGGCCTCGTTATCTTCCAGCAGTGGAACGCCCTGGCGGCCTATACTACGGTGGACGACTGGCTCAACCGGGTCATGCACTTCCCCGGGTATCCCAACCCGGTGGACTACCTCGCCAGTATCGTGGCGGTGGCGCTCATCCTTGCCGGCATTGCCTGGTTTATCTCCCGGACACTCGCCCACAAAACGCTGCCGGCCCGGGCCTTCTCCAGCTGGTTTCCGCCCTTCATGTACGGGTTCATCCCGCTCATGGGCGCCGATTTCGTGGCCCGTGCCATGCCCAAGTTCTGGAACAATGCCGCCAAGTTTCCCGCCTCCGTCGCCGAGCTGTTCGGCCACCACGTCAGCTGGGCGGACATCGCCATCCTGCCCAATAAGGCGGTGATAGGCCTGGAGATCGGCATCGCCGCGCTCGGGACGCTGGGCTCCATCTACGCCATGTACAGGATAGGCGGGCGGGACCTCAAGACCCTGACCTCCCACGCCACATTGGCCAAGGCCATCCCGGCCGCCCTGGCACTCGTCATCGGCGCCGGCGTCATCGTCATGTTCGTCCTGATGAACGGGGCGGAGTAAGGAGGGACGAGGATGAGTATGATAACCCGCGATATCCGGACGAAACCCCATGTCATCGTTAACGAGGAGCGGTGCGTCGGCTGCCAGGAGTGCATTGTTCGCTGCCCGACGGAAGCGCTTTCCCTGGACACGGTCCGCTGGCTGGCGGCAGCCGACGACGACAAGTGCATCGGCTGCCGCCAGTGCGTCCGCACCTGCCCGTTTTGCGCTGTCACGGTCGAGGGTCCTGTCGTCGTCGTCGGGCGGACCCGCTGGAACGTAACGGCGAAGCCGGTGGAACCCGGTGACGTGAGTGAGGTCCGCCCCGGACTGACCAGCACAGAAGCCGAGGCGGAGGCCAAACGTTGTCTCGACTGTCCGGATCCGACCTGTGTATACGGCTGCCCGGCCCACAACGATATCCCCGGCTTCATCGGGGCGGTCCGCGAAGGTGACCTCGAAAGGGCCGAGAGCATCATCGCCCGCACGAGCTGCCTGCCGGACATCTGCTCCCGGGTGTGCGACTGGTCCAGGCAGTGCGAGGGCGGCTGTACCTGGGCCCTCGCCGGCGAGGCGCCGGTAGCCATCGGTCGGCTGGAGCGGTATGTGACCGATAACAGCCGCGTCCCCGGAGTAGCGCCTGCATCTGAACGGGGCAAGGGCCTGTCCATCGGCATTATCGGCACCGGCCCCGGGAGCCTGGCGGCGGCCTGGGAACTGGTCTCGGCCGGTGCTTCGGTTACTCTCTATGATAAAGATGACCGGCCCGGCGGCGTCATGCGGTGGGGTATCCCGTCGTACGTACTGCCGGATGCCGTGGTCCAGCGTCCCGTTGACGCACTGCAGGCCGCCGGCGTCGAGTTCCACATGAACACGGAGATCGGTCCGGGAAAGATAGACGAGTTGCTCGGCACCCACGACGGGGTCATCGCCGCCTACGGGGCGGCGCTCCCACTGCTTCCCGACTTGCCCGGCTCCGACCTTGATGGCGTCATCGATGCGCTCCACTTCCTCACCGAGGCCAAACGGGCCCTGGCCGAGAACCGGACGCTTGGTAAGTTCCAGAACGCCCGCCTGCTCGTGCTGGGTGGCAGTAACACCGCCATCGATGCCGCCCGGACGGCCCTTCGGCTGGGAGCGGCCGTTACCGTCGTCCATCGCCGTGAAGAGGAATTTTCCCGCGCCCGCACCGACGAGATCGCCGAGGCGAAACGGGAAGGTGTCGTCTTCCTCTTCGGGATGAATATTGCCCGGCTGGAAGGGCTGGACGGCAAGCTGAAGCGGGCGGTCCTGGTCAGCACCCGCACCAACAAGCTCGGTGAAGCCAACGAGAACCTCGGCGGTACCGAACGGTCGGTCGAGGCGGACGCTGTGGTTCTGGCCACGGGGTTCGGGCTCGATCCGTCTTTCTCCCCGGTGTTTGGCAGCCTGCCGTTACGCCAGCCGCGCGCCGTTGCGCTCTATCCTGACCGGCAGTGGGACGGTTCCGGCCTTATGTCGGCAACCGGCAGCGTCGGTGAACTCGCCTGGGCGCGGGAATACGGCCTGCGTACCTCCTGGACCCCGCGGCGTGAGCGGGTCTGGCTCATTGGTGACGCGTTGACCGGGCCGGCCACGGTGGTGGGAGCCATGGCCCAGGGGAGACTTGCCGGGCGGTCCATCCTCGCAAAACACACGAAGAAATAACCTCGCGGCAAAGGCGTGGTCGCCGCCTGATTGGCAGGACACCGCTATGAGGAAAATGTGAAAAAGGCATACGTAGCAGGGCTGGTCGCGGTGCTGGTGGCAGGCTTCGGCCTGGGGACCTGGACCGGTCTGTCTGTCCATAAAAACAGCTCACCGGCACTTACGGTATCCGCCAACAGCGTGGCCGAGTTTCAGCTGGTTGAAGACGCCTGGACCATCACCCGGGACAACTACGTGGCTCGGAATGCCACCCAGCCGAAGCGGTTGGCGTACGGCACCATCGCGGGCATGATCGCCTCCCTGGGCGATACCGGCCACAGCACGTTTCTCACCCCGCAGCAGCTCCAGCAGGAAAATGACTTCGAGCAGGGAAAACTGCAGGGGATCGGGGTTGAAGTCCAGGAGAAGAACGGTAATGTCGTGGTCGTCGCACCTATAAATGGGTCGCCGGCACAGAAAGCCGGGCTGCGCACGGGAGATATCATTTCGCAAGTGAACGGCCAGACCATCACTTCGGTCACCCAGGCCGTGGGTCTTATCCTGGGACCCGTCGGAACATCGGTCAACTTGACCATCCGGGACCCTTCGGGCGCGACCAGCGAGGTGACGCTCGTCCGGGCGATTATCAAGCTGGTCAGCGTAAGCTGGAACCAATTACCGGGTTCGACCATCGCGGACTTGCGGCTCTCCTCGTTTGCCAAGGGTACGGCGACCGAACTTGACAGCGCCCTGGCCGAGATCAAGGCTCAGGGTTCCACCGGTATTGTTCTGGACATGCGCGATAACCCGGGCGGCTTGTTGGAGGATGCCGTCGCCGTGTCGAGCCGGTTCCTCAAGACCGGCAATGTCCTCCTGGAAAAGGACATCAACGGTAACGTAACCTCGGTCCCGGTTACTCAGGGTGTCGCCGTGACCGACCTGCCGATGGTCGTCCTGGTAAATCAGGGAACGGCCTCCGCGGCGGAAATAGTTGCCGGAGCGCTGCAAGACGCCGGAAGGGCGAAGCTGGTGGGTGAGACGACCTTCGGCACCGGTACCGTGCTGAACCAGTTCAATCTCCCGGACGGCTCGGCGTTGATCCTGGCCGTCGAAGAATGGCTGACCCCCTCCGGCAAGACCATCTGGCATGTCGGCCTTACACCCGATGTGGTTGTTTCTCTGGCCAAGGGGATTACCCCGCTTTTCCCGGATGAGGAGCAGGGCATGACACCGTCCCAGCTGCAGGCGAGCGGAGACGCGCAGTTGCTGAAAGCAATGAGTCTCCTCACCACGACCAAATAGTGCCGTGGCCCCGGTTGCCGCACGTCGCCCGCCCCCGGCTCAGGCCGAGGCGAAGGGGCGCCAGACCGGATTATCACCCCCGCTGGGAGGCGCCGCCTCCTGCATCCGGTCGATGGCCAGAAATTCCGGCGGTCTCACCAGGTCGAAGATAAGCGCGTTCTGTTCGCACCCGATGACACAAAGCCCGCATCCCATGCACTTTTCTTCGTTGATGACCGCCTTGAGTTTTTTGGACCCGGGGACCTTCGTCATCTCGATAGCATCGAAAAAGCAGCGGTCGACACACGTCTGACAACCGATGCAGGAGTCGGTATCCGCTCTCGCCCGGTACCGGCTCGGGTTTCGCAGCTGATGGGCCACGCCGTAGCGTATCGTTGCTCCCATGACGTTGCAACAGCAGTCGCAGCAATTACAGAGCACGCCGCCGTTCTCTTTTCGCAGCCCGCCGCTCTTGAGCAGGCCGGCCCTCTCGGCATCGTCCGAAATGGCGATGGCTTCCTCGATGGACACCACCCTCAGGCTGGATGACTGGTTGAGGTTGAACTCCGCGTATTTACCGAACTCGAAGCAATTTTCAACCGGTTTATCGCACCGGTGCGCCCGTACGCGGCAGTCGCAATCACTGACCGCGATGACTTCCTGGCTCCCCTTCATCCGCAGCATCTCGTGGATATCTTCTTCCGGCAGGACATCTTCCGGCTTGATAGCGGGGTTGGAGGCGATGGCCAGCCAGGCGGGGACGATCCTGGTCATGGCCCCGCCGACCGGGACGGTTTCCGCTACTTTAACGCTTCGCGTTATCATTCTCTCTTCTATTTCGGGCATGAAATCGTCCCAGGCCTGCCAGAACCCTTCGGGTATGTCTTCCTTCTTGGCCTTGGCGATGCGTGCGAAAAATCCGTGCATGGCCATATTGAACAGGTACTCGTTATTCTTGTGGAACAGCAGCCTGCGGCGTTTGAAGTCCGCGAGTTTTTCGGAGAGGGCTTGCTCGTCCGTGTCGAGCCGCTTAGCGACCTGTTCGCAGGTTGCAGGTTCGAGGAACTCGAGCAGGAGTTCGCCTTCCTCGGGCTTGAAGAGTATTTTGAGGTATTTGATCAGGTTCTGTGATCCCGGGTAGTTGAATATTCCGGCGATCTTTTCGTATATATCGTTTGTCGCCATCCTGCACCCCTTTCTGTTGCGGCGTTCCTGCATCCGCATCTCGCGGACCGGCTGCCGTTTGATCTCCGGTATACCTGCCCTTGGCATACGCCATTGTTTCGCCCTGCCGGCGGCCTTATACGTCTATGAAGCGTTTTCCCGGTAATCAACGGTTCGGGTGTGATTATACTCCCGTCGCCGCCGGTCGAACAAGGCCCGGGTTTCGGACAAGATGGTGCAGACCTCCCGGTTCAGCCGTTCGTCTCTGATCGAGGTTTCGTCCGTTCTGGTTCCACCGGCACGTATGGCGCTGTAATTACCCATCTCCGCATTTCAACTTGTCCGGTTCCGTCGATCTCGGATGCGTATTGTTTATCCCCTGTTAACACGAGACGGTAGCGTGTTTATCAATTTGTTACGACCACTCCGGTATCCTGACGGAATATACTAGGGGTTGACGACTGGAATATGGGTTTATCTGATCAATTTCCTCTCTTGACTACCTATTCGCCGGTACTGTTTCTTTGCTTCGCGTTCGTCTTGGTCGTCATTATCATCCTGCGTGCGCGGGCGTACCGCGATAGGTCCGCGGCCAGGGCATTCTTCTTACTGATGCTTTCACTCGCGTGGTGGCTGGGCGCCGCGGTGCTCGAAAATACCAGGACCGGCCCTTCCGCCCAGTTGTTCTGGATGAAAACGGGCTATGTCGGGATCACCACGCTGCCCGTATTCTGGTTGATATTCTCGCTGCGCTATGCCGAGGTAAAGGCCCGGTGGCTCCGGCGTGGACTGCCGCTGCTGTTTATCGTGCCTGTGGTTACTATGGTCATGGTCTGGACGAACGGGATCCATCATATGATGTGGGTCAATCTCCAGGTCGACGAGAGTGTCTTCCCGCATGCCGTAACCGTTGACCATACCCTCTGGTTCTGGGTCCACGCCGCCTACAGCTACATATTGCTGTTTGTCGGCAATGCCCTCCTGTTTCTACGCTATTTCCGCAGCTCGGGTGTCTACCGGAAGCAGATGGCGGTGATGCTCCTGTCTTCTTTCGTTCCTTGGATCGCCAATATCGGCTACGTGCTCCACATCGGGCCGGCTTTTCCGATAGATCCGACGCCCATCGCGTTCACGGTCACCGGCGTCGCCGTGCTCTGGGGCTTGTCTCATGCCAATCTGCTGAACTTGATGCCGGTCGCCTACGAGACGGTCTTGAAGAGCATCGGTGATGGGGTGCTGGTGCTCGACGTGAAGAACAGGATTCGCGATATTAACCCGGCGGCTGAGCAGATTATCGGCATGCCCCGGTCGGACGTCTTGGATAGAAAGCTGAATGATATCATACCCCCGCGGGCGGTAACCGCGGAAAGTATGAACGGGGGACCTTCCGCCCCGGTGCTGGCGCTTGGTGAGCGTTACTACGGCGTTCAGGTTACCCGTGTCCTTGATCAGGGAAGAACTCACGGGCGGCTGCTTATCCTCCACGACGATACGGAGCGGCGGAATGCCGAACGTGAGACACGCGAAAAAACGCGTCTGGAAGGTGAACTCAAAGCGAGGAGTGAAATGCAGGCTACCCTCGCCGAATCCAGCCGTCGCCTGCTGGCACTGTCCGAAGAATCACCGGTAATGATCTGCAATATCGATCCTGACGGTGTGATCAAGTATACCAACAAGAAATTCGAAGAGGTGACCGGCTATCCCCGGGACGAGGTCCTGGGGAAGAACGGCTTCACCCTGAACATGATCGACGATGACACCATCGGTCTTGTCAGGGAACGATTGGCGAGCCGCGTGGCAGGTACGCGGTCCGAGCCCTTGGAGATACCGTTCACGTGCAAGGGCGAGGAAAGAAAATGGCTTTCCATCATGGCGGAGCCGATCCGTGAAAACAAGGTGCTGGTCGGTTTCCAGATAATCGGTCAGGATGTTACCGAGCGTCGTGAGATGGAAGAGGTCTTGAAAAAGACCGAAGAAAGGTACCGGACCATCTTCGAGTCCGCCAACGACACCATTCTGCTGATAGACGAAAACGGTATCATCATTGATGTGAATGAGAAAATCAGTAAGATTGCTGGCTATCGGAGAGAGCAGCTTCTCGGCAAGAGTTATATGGAACTTACCAAGCTGATGCCGGAAGAAAGTATGCAAATAGTCGTGAAAAACCAATCCGAATGCAACCAGGGCGCGAGCGTCGCCCCGTACGAAGTGGAGGTCTTCCAGGAAAATGGTGAACGGCTCGATGTTGAGATCAACGGCGTTTCACTCCAGGAAGGCGATAAAGTGATCGGGACCTTCGCGACGCTCAGAGATATCACCGAAAGAAAGAAGTCGGAGAACCTTCTCAAGACCGTCGCGGACAACTCACCCATCGGGGCGTATATCGCCCAGAACGGTGTATTCAAGTATGTCAACCAGCAGCTTCGTGGTCTGCTGGGTTTCAGCCCGAACGAACTCCCGGACGTCCCTACCACCAACTATGTCTACCCGGCGGACCGTACGCTGGCAAGGGAAAAAGCGATCGCCATGCTCAAGGGCGAGACCGTCCACCCGTACGAGTACCGCGTCGTGACGGGGGATGGCGAGGTACGGTACGTAATAGAAACGGTTACCTCCATAACCTTTCAGGGTGAGCGTGCCGTCCTCGGCAACCTCATGGACATTACACAGCGAAAACACATGGAAGACGAGTTGAGGGCGCACCGGGACCATCTGGAGGAGCTGGTCGGGGTCCGTACCAACGAGTTGACCTCGGTAAATCAGCAGCTCAAGGGGGAACTGGACCAGAGAACGCAGATAGAAGAAGCGCTCAGAAATGCCAAGGAGGCTGCGGAGGTCGCCAACCAGGCCAAGAGCGATTTCCTCGCCCACATGAGCCACGAGATACGCACCCCGATCCACGGTATGATCGGGATGATACACCTGGTACTGGATGGCGAGCTGGGGAACGAGCAGCGCCAGTACCTGGGAATGGCGCTGTCTTCCGCCGACGCGCTCCTGAACGTCATCAACGACATTCTCGACCTTTCCAAGATAGAGGCCGGTCAGCTTGAAATGACCCGTGAAGATTTTGATCTCACCAGTGTCCTCAGGGAGGCTGTTGAAGCGCTGTCGTTGGTGGCCTGGAAAAAGGGTCTGGAAATCATCACCACCATCTCCCGCGATGTGCCGAGGGACCTGAACGGAGACGCCGGACGCCTGCGTCAGATCCTTACCAACCTGATGGGAAATGCGATCAAGTTTACTGCTGAGGGTGAGATCGCAGTATGTGTGGAACGGGTGGCGCACGGTAAAGAGACGGCAGAATTGCACTTTTCGGTCCGTGATACCGGTGTCGGCATTCCGGCCGAGAAACTGGCCGTGATTTTCGATCCCTTCCGCCAGGCGGATGGCTCCATCAGCAGGAAGTACGGAGGCACCGGGCTCGGACTCGCGATCTCGCAACACCTGGTGACACAGATGGGCGGCCGTATCTGGGTGGAAAGCACACCGGACCAGGGCAGTACCTTCCACTTCTCGGCGCGGTTCGAAAAACAGCAGCAGGACCGGCCTGCGGACCTGCCGGCGGTTTCGGCAGACTTCGGCGGAATGCCGGTCGTGCTCGTCGATGACAACGAAACGAGCCGCTCGGTGACCGGTGCGCTCCTCGGTAGCTGGGGCTTCGAGGTTACCCCTGCCGAAAGCGGATGGGTGGCCCTCCGGGAAATCCAGCGGGCCAGAAAAGCGCCGCGGGAATTCCGGCTGGTGCTGCTCGACAAGACCCTGCCGGAAGTCGACGGGTTTACCACCGCGGCACAGCTGATCGAGCAGGGCGTGCCGGCGTCCGCTATCATCATGCTGCTGCCTCCCAATACGATCAGCGATGATTTCCAGCGCTGCCATGAGATGGGCATCAAACACCATGCCGTGAAACCGATCGGGGAAGCGGATCTCCTCGCGGAAGTTCGAAGTGCCTTGGGGATGGTGCCGGAACACGGAGAGACGCCTGCCGCCGTCACTCGCTCGTCGGATGGGCCCCGTCTGCGCATACTGGTAGCGGAAGACAACCTGACCTCACAGCTTGTCGCCAGAAAGACGCTGGAAAAAATGGGACACACCGTGGCGATGGCCAGCAACGGGCTTGAAGCCAGTCAGAAAGTGGAACAGTCCGAGTTCGATCTGGTTCTCATGGACGGGGAAATGCCTATCATGGATGGACTGGAGGCGACCCGTCAGATCAGGAAGAAAGAGGCCGGTTCCGGGCGGCACATCCCTGTCATCGCCATGACGGCCTATGCCATGAAAGAAGACCGGAACCGGTGTCTGGAGGCTGGCATGGACGGTTACCTGTCCAAACCCGCCAAGCCGGAGGAGATAAATGCCGTGATCCATGAGTTGTTCCTCGCTGAGGGAACGTCGCCGGACAGAGCGGTCGCCCCGGCCGTGGACATGGATGATGCCATGAAGCTGTTCGGTGATGACCGGGAACTGCTGTCCGAGGCGGCTGACGTATTCCTGGAACAGGACTATCCGGAGCAGCTCGCGAACATCCGGGACGGGCTGGAGCGGCAGGATGTTGAGACCGTCAGGCGGGCCGCTCATTCCATCAAGGGTGCGGCCCGCAGTTTGGGTGGCAGCGCCCTCGGCGAAGTGGCGCTGCGGCTGGAAATGGCCGGGCGCGAGGGTGACCTGACTCAGGCGGAGACCCTCCTGGCGGAGATTGAGCGGGAGACCGCTCGTTTCGCGGATTTCTTTTCGGCCGGCGCCCCCGGGTAGCGGTTCGCTCGTCCCGGCCTTGCTTTCCGGTCATTTTCCTCGTTGACGCTTTTGTATGTGAGCGGGGAATTTGCCCCGGTGTTAAGGCAGACTGCGCCGCCTTGGCCTATGATAGAAGACCGGATATATCGACTTTGGCGTCATCGATGTCCGCCCACAGGTCTCCCAGCGAGGCCAGCCGCTCCGGCACGTTCAGGATGGTGAACTCGGTCGGGTACACGTGGCCGAGCTCGTCCCAGGTAAGCGGGACGGACACCGTGGCCTCGTGGCTGGGACGGGGGGAATAGATGGCGGCCAGGGATTTGCCCCGTACGTTCTGGTTGTAGTCGAGAAAGACCCGCCCCGCCCGTTTTTCCACCGCCCAGTCCAGCGTTACCTCGGCGGGGTGTTTCTGAAGCAGGAATTTACCGATTGTCTCCGCGGCGGCATGGGTACCGTGAAAGTCCAACTGGCGCAGGACCGGTACGAAAACGTGGAGCCCGGTCTTGCCGGACGTCTTGACATAGGCTGGAAACGACAGGTCATCGAGGGTCTTCTTCAGGTCGAGGACGATCTCGCTGGTCTTCTGGAAGGCGGCCCGGTTCAGCTCCGGCTCATCGCCCGGTTTCTCTTTGCCGGAGTAGATGTACGGGTCGATGTCGAAGATGATGTAGTCCGGGTGGTCGGCGTAGAAATCCGGCGCGGCTTTCTTGCCGGTCTTTGCCTTGAAATCGGGGCCGCCGGTGACACGGGAGAACCACGTGTGAAGCTCGATGTCGGCGATCTGCCCCAGCCACAGCAGGGTCGCCAGATTGTTGCCGAGCACGTAGGGTTGCTCGGGCGTATCGTGAGAGGTGAGGGAGACGGTCTCGACGAACTCCGGGACCGGCCGGTAGTGCTTCTGCCAGAAGTGCTCCCCGTTGATGCCGTGCGGGTAGCGGCTCAGGGTCAGCGGTCGGTCCTCGAGGTGGGGCAGAAGGTATGGTGAAACGCGGGCCAGGTAGCTGATCAGGTCACGCTTGGTAAGGGCCCGCTGCTTGCCGACGGCCGGCCATATCGGTTTGTCGAGGTTGCTCAACCGCAGGTTGTACCCCGCCACGTCGAGCGACAGGTCGGCCTTCGGAGCGTCCAGTTGGGCCAGTACTCCCGCAACATCGTCATTTTGTTTCCCGCTCGCGTTGGCGGGCGGGTCGTCGGCTTCCGGGATAAAACGGACCGAGGCCGCCGGTTTATCGTCCCGGAGACGGAGGAAGATCGGCACCCGGAGCAGGCCGTCGTGCGTCCGTTCCGCGTACCGTACCTCGGCGACCAGGACCGGTTTTACCCAGGTTATTTTATCCGGTAAATCGACGTCCGCGGCAAACGGGCTCATCGTGCGGGCGAGGGAGGCCAGCTTTTCACTTAGCTCTTCGAGAAGGGCCTGGCTGAAACCGCTGCCCACCTTGCCGGCGTAGCGGAGCTTGTTCTCATCGTCGTAGGAGCCGAGCAGCAGGGCGCCGAAGGTTTTCGCCCGGGTCCCCTGTCCCCCGGTGAACCCGCCGATGACGAACTCGTCGCTCGTCACCTGCTTGACCTTCAGCCAGTGGTTCGACCGCTTCCCCGCCTCGTAGGGGCTGTCCCGCCGCTTGCCGACGACGCCTTCCAGACCGTTCTTGACGGCCGCCTCGTAAACGGTCACCCCGTCGGTCGGGAAGTGCTCTACCAGGCGGACGGTATCGTCCGGTGTGAGAATGGTCCTGAGCCAGGCGTTCCTCGATTCCAGCGGCAGCCGCGTCAGGTCGAGACCGTCGGCGAAAAGGATATCGAACACGTAGTAGATGACGGCGGCGGGTAGTTCGGTATTGACGGCGGTTCGTTTTCCCATCGTCTTGAGGTAGCCCTGGAGACACTGGAAACACGACTTTCCCTTCGCGTCGAGAGCGATAATCTCGCCGTCGAGGACAAGCTGGCCGGCGGGTTGCCGTTGCAAAGCGGCAGCCACATCGGCGAACCGTTCGGTAAAATCGACGCCGCGCCGGGAACGGAGCTTCACCGTGCCGTGGTCCAGGAAAGCGAGCACCCGGTAGCCGTCCAGTTTCGGCTCGAACCACCATCCCTCGTCGTTGAACGGCGCATCGGCCAGGGTCGCCAGCATCGGGGAAACGGTTGTCGGCATGGGCGCGGCGGCAGCGGCCGGTGAGGAAGTTAGTCGCGCGAGTCGGTCCGGTCCGTCGGGCGGACGGCGGCCGGCCTTCAAGCCTTCGATGGTAAGCCCGGAAATGACCGAGGCTTCCCCATCGGGAAGACCGCCACCCGGGACGGCGTGCGCGTCGCGGTGCTTGATGAGCAGCCAGTTCTTCTCGCTTTTCTGCATCCTGACCAGCGTCCAGGAGCCTTTCATCTTCTCGCCGCGGAGCGTAAAGGAGAGTTTCCCGTCGGCGAGTCCCGCGCGCATTCGTTCCTCCGCGTGCGCGCGGTCGTCGAATGAAAACTCGCCCGCTTCGTCCGGCGAGTACGTCCCGCGGTCCCAGACGATGACCTGTCCCGCACCGTACTGGCCCTTCGGGATGCCTCCCTCGAAACCGGCGTACTCGAGCGGATGGTCTTCCACCATCACGGCGAGCCGCTTGTCCCGCGGGTCGAGCGAAGGCCCCTTGGCGATGGCCCAGGATTTCAGCGCGCCGTCGACCTCCAGCCGGAAATCGTAGTGGAGCTGCCGGGCGGCGTGTTTCTGCACGACGAACGACAGTGGGCCGACGGATTCCGGTTTCTCCCGGGCTGCCGGCTCCGGCGTGAGGCTGAAATCCCGCTTGCTTTCGTAGTCCTCGGGCATGGTTTCATTATAGTCGTGCCCGCCGCCGTTCACCAGCCGGGCTGTTGAAGCGCCACAGGCGAAATAGTACCATTGAGGTAGGCATGAAGAACGTACTGGTGGGAACCTCGTCGTGGGCGGACCATACGCTGGTGGCAAGCGGCGGTTTCTATCCGCCGGAGATAAAGACGCCGGCGGAACGACTGAGATATTACGCTGCGGAGTTTCCCATCGCCGAGATAGACTCCAGCTATCACTACTTTCCCACCAACCGCAACCTGGAACTGTGGCTGGGGAACACGCCGCCGGGGTTTACGTTCGATATCCGCGCCTTCGCCATGTTCACCGGGCATCCGGTCCAGCCTCAATCCCTGCCGAAAGCGGTCCGTGACCGGCATGAAGACCTTGCCGACCACGAGGGGAACCTCTACCTGCATCATCTGCCGGCGGACGTGGTCGACCGCCTGTGGGGTATTTTCGATGCCTTCGCGGGCAAGTTGAAGAGAGCGGGCAAGCTCGGCGTGGTCCTGTTCCAGTTTCCTCCCTGGTTCCACCCGAACGGGGAGAACCGGGACTACCTTGCCTCGTGCCGCGCCCGGCTTCCCGGCTACCGGCTGGCGGTGGAGTTCCGGACCGGTGACTGGTTCGCCGAGGAAAACCGCGAGGAAACGCTGGCTTTGCTGCGCCGCCACGAGATGTCGCTCGTCTGCGTGGACGAGCCGCAGGGCCTGAGATCGAGCGTGCCCGCCGTCGCTGAGGTGACAGCCCCGGTCGCCGTCGTCCGTTTCCACGGCCGGAACGCGGAGGCATGGGAAGACCACCGGACTACTCCCGAGGAGCGCTTCAAGTACCTGTACTTGGAGGAAGAGCTGGTCCCTTGGGCCGAAAATGTACGCCGCATGGCCGCCAGGGCGGACAAGGTCCACGTCATTTTTAAAAACAAGTGGCGGGACTATCCCGTTACCAACGCCCGGCAGTTCATGAGGCTGCTCGGCTGAAGGCGGGCTGCTACCGCTTCGAGGCGGCCGCGACGCTCTCGCGGAGGGCGGCCATCAGGTCTTCTATCTCCACCTTGGGCAGCTCCGGTTCCTTGATCTCGACGCCTTCCAGCTTGGCTTTCACCATCTCCTGCAGGGCGGCGGCATAGTCGTCCCGGTAGTCTTCCGGCTTGAAGGTAGTGGTCATCGTTTCCACGAGCTTGGCGGCCATGTCGAGCTCGGCCCTGGAGGGTTTTTGGGCGGGCGGCGGCTCGTCCGGGGGCAGGACTTCGTCATGGAAATGGAGCGTATGGAGCAGCATGATATCTCCCGAGGGACGCAGGCAGCAGAGATGTTCCCGCCGGGAGAAGGACACCTTGGCTACCGCGACCAGACCCGTGTTTTCCAGCACCGTCTTCAGCAGCGAGAACGGCTTGGCACCGAGCTCCTCGGGCTCCAGGTAGTGGCTGCCGGCATAGTAGAGCGTGTCGATCTCCGATACCTTCACGAAGCCCTGAATCTCGATGCTGTGGGCCGATTTGACAGGCACCTTTTCGAAATCGGCCTCCTCGAAGACGACGTACTGCTCGTCGGCGTATTCATAGCCGTGTACCGTATCGCCGCGGCTGATGTACTCGTCGTCGTGCTCGCAGTAGAGCACCTGTTTGGGCCGGGTAAGGCACTTCTTGTGGAGAAAATGAAAGTTCGGCGTCTTGCTCTCGGTCGCCGTCGCCATCTTCACGGGAATAGCCACCAGCCCGAAGCTGATAACGCCTTTCCAGAATGTTCTCGGCATGATTACCTCCGTATGACCTGTGGATCGCGTCTATTTCAACACCAGCGGGTTCGTTCGGCTCTCGCTTCGGAAAGATTATTTTGTGGCTGGATCCCTCTCGTTTTTCAGGCGGATGCCGCGGCCGGTTCTGATAGCTTCGAATCCGTACCGGTCCCGTATCCCGTCGACGGCCCGGTGCAGCGCTTCCAGTTTTTCCCGGGACGGGGAGAACAGGTCGGGCTGCACGTTTTCTTCGACCAGGTGAGAGACGCCCGTGCCGATGAGACGGATGGCCTGGCTGTCGGTGCTCATGGCCTTGGCCAGCAGCGTCCGTACCTGCTCGAAGATCGCGCCGTCGGTATCGATGCCCTCTTTCCACGTGTGGCTGCGGGTGATGGTCGTAAAATCGGCGAACCGCAGCTTTAAGGTCACGCATTTTGCCAGCTTGTGCTTCCTCCGCAGGTCGGCGCCGAGTTTCTCGCTTTGATGCCAGACTTTGGCCTCGAGGAACTCCCTGTCCCGGGTGTCCTCGTCCAAAGTTGTCTCCCGGCTGATTGATTTTGCCTCCCCCGGCGGCACGACCGCGCGATCGTCCTGGGCGGACGCGAGCCGCTGCAGCCGTTCGCCGCCGGAGCCGAGACGCCGGTTCAAGGTGTCCGGAGGCGTGCGGGAAAGGTCGCCGATGGTGCGTATCCCCAGGCTTCCCAGTACCTTGACGGCCTGCCGGCCGGCGCCCGGCAGCTTTTCGACCGGGAGAGGCGCCAGGAAGGCCCGTTCTTCCCCTGGTTTGACCTCGATGAGCCCGTCCGGCTTCGAAAGGTCCGAGGCGACCTTGGCGACCACCTTGCAGCCCGCGATCCCGATCGAGGCGACCAGCCCGGTCTCATCGCAGATCCTCTTCTTTATCGTGGCCGCCATCGTGCGTATGGACCCGTGCAGTGATTCGAACCCGGTAACGTCCATGTAGGCCTCGTCGATGCCGATCGGTTCGATGAACGGGCTGAAGTCGTTCAGGATCGCCATGAATTTCCGCGAATATTCACGGTACGTGTCGTAGTTACCCTGGACGAATATCGCCTGCGGACACAGCCGGGCGGCGGTCGCCAGCGGCATGCTGGAATAGAGGCCGAAGGCGCGCGCTTCGTACGATGCGGTCGCCACCACGCCGCGTGAACCCGGCTTGCCGCCCACGACGACCGGTTTGCCCCGGAGCGCCGGGTTCAACACCTGCTCGACCGAAACGAAGAACGAGTCCAGGTCGATGTGAAGTATGGTTCGATTGGCCATCCTGCTGTCCCGTAAACCGGGTTATCTCATTTTAACATGGAATGCCTGTCCGTAAACGGTCGGGGCTTATGCGGGTGGTGCGCCGGTTCATCTGTCGGGTACTTGGCATGATGTGTATAATACGAGGGAGATGTCCCGATTAAATACCGGCGAGGTCTGCGGAAGACTTTGAAGTTGCCGCCCGTGGTAATAGATACGCCCCGGTATCAGGTGCGGTGGCGCGGCGAGCTACCTTTTTCGAGGGTATCGCTGACCTATGACCGGGAAATGGCGCTGCATTTTACCGGCAGCGAACGGGAGTACATCGAGCGTGAGTGGGTCAGGGTGTCCCGGGGAAGCAGCTGGATATTCGATTTGCCTCTTTATCGTCTGTTGTCCGCGACGGGCGACGCGAGCTGTCTGGTCCTCTGGGCGGGTAAGACCAGCTACAAGGAATATCTTTGTACCAACGTCGCCAAACCCTATTGGGCCATCGATAACCCCGATCTTAAAATGGCGAATCCTCTGGCAATTTCCATCGTCGCGGTCACGGCGGATTCCAGGATAATCGTGCAGCGCCGGTCCGAGCTCGTGGCGAAGTATCCCGGCCGGCTCCATATCACTCCCTCCGGTCATATTCATCCTCCTCATTCACTCGAGGAAGCCGTTTATGATGAGCTGTTCGGCGAGATTGCGGTGCGGCCAGACGAGGTAGCCGGGGAAATGGTCGCCACGGGACTGATAGTCAACAAGGAAGATACCAAGCCCGAGCTGACGGCCAGGATTCACCTGACCATCTCCTTTGATGAGATACTGGCAAGGTCGGCCCACGAAGGCTGGGAGTACCGCGAAATCATCCCGTACGCCTGGGAAGGCAATACGGTCGGCGGGCTGTTAACGGACCGGAACGATGAGCTGGTACCGCCTGGTCATGCCGCGATCCTGCTGGCCGGGGCGGTGGATTTCGGGGAACGATGGCTGGACCGGGTAATTATCAGCGGGGATCGGTCGTAGTACAAAGCGTTACTTCAGGAAGAGTGCGACTTTCCGGTAAATGACTCCATCGGGACCAGGCTGGCGTCTTCCGAAGGCAGGAGTATCGAGGTGTACGACCGGTCGGCGGTGGTCGTGATCCAGATTTCCGGGAAGCCTTCCTTTTCGTAGCAGGAAAACATCTGGTAACCTTTGTCCACGTTCCGCACGTTTCGCTGCCGTTCGTTTTCCTGCGGTTCGCCCCAGTCGCCCTTCCGGTACCGGCCGAGGCTGTCGTTGACGAAGTCGGCGAATCCCTTGTCGGTAGCCATCAGCCCGGAGACGCCCTTGGACATCATCACCTGCCCGATGTTGAGATTGTCGAGTTTCGTGGTATGCAGGGCGGCGATGGCGCCTTCCTCGGGGATCATGTCGCGTATGCTTTCGATCAGGTTCAACAGCGTGAGGCCCCGGCCGGTGATCTTTACGGCGGGGAGTTCCATGATCGGCGCTGACTCCTCGATCAGGTGTTCTTCGACGAACTTGACGAGAATCCTTGAAAGCTGGTCGCTGCTCAAGTGGGCCACGTGCATGATCTCGACTCTGGTTGCTGGCCCCAGCCGCAGCAGCCTGAGCATGTCCGCGTAGATCTCGATGTTTGAACGTCGATTAGACGGTGGCGTCACTAACCTCCTCCTCCATGCCTGACATGAATCGGGCGCACTTTCTCATTCAAACACGCAAGTTTATCATAATCATCTTTCCCGTGAGATTCAATGCAAGAAACAAGAAACATTGAAGAAAACCAGCTTTGGAGGAAGATCCTGCGAACAAAATATTTTACATCTCCGAGCTGTTTTCATGAATATAAATTGACATAATGTGATAGCACCACTGATCTGGAGGCCGGGCTTCCCGAGGTCGAGCCCGATACAGTGAGATTGTCCGGCTGTCACTCACGAGGTATAATCTTTCCGGATGCAAGTATCGGTGATTGCCCGTTTCGCGGCATCCGGCATTTCACACGATCATCCCATATCAGATAGAAAAAGGAGGCGTGTCTTGGACAGACTGAAGGGGAAAGTTGCGGTGGTGACCGGTGGCGCGAACGGCATCGGGGAAGCGACGGCGAGACTGTTCGCCGCGGAGGGCGCCAGGGTGGCCATCGTGGACATCGACGATGAAAGCGGCCGGCGGATAGTCGGCGAACTGCAGGATGCCGGTTATGCCGCGGACTACTGGCACATGGATGTCTCTCATGCCGGCGAGGTGGAGAAAGCCTTTGCTGATATCGTCGATAAATACGGCCTCATCACCGTGCTCATCAACAACGCCGGTATCGCCGGCGGCAGGGGGACGCCTGTCGTGGTGCCGGAAGAAGAGCTTGACCGGGTGATGGCGACTAATTTAAAGGGACCTTTCCTCTGCAACAAGTACGCCGTGCCCTATATGATCAAGGCCGGGGCCGGGAGCATTGTCAACGTTGCGTCCTGCTACGGGGTCATCGGCTGCGATACACCCGCCTACGATGCTTCCAAGGGCGCCCTGCGGGCCATGACCAAGTCGGATGCCATCGTCCTGCGCAAGCACAACATACGGGTGAACTCCGTGCACCCCGGCAATATCTGGACGCCTCTTTTCGAGAAGCTGGTCGAACGTCTCGGCGGCGGCGCGGAAAACACGGCCCGGCAGCTTTCCAAACCGGTACCGCTCGCCCGCATGGGCACCCCGGAGGAGGTCGCCTACGGTATCCTCTTTCTCGCCTCGGACGAGGCCAGCTACGTGACGTCGGCCGAGCTGCTGATCGACGGCGGCATGGTGTACGCGCCGATTCCCATCTATCCCCCGGAGGTGCCGCCGACTCCCGGCATGGACCCGGAATAGCAGTTCGGGTGAACCGGCTACAGTTCGACGGCAGCATTGAACGCGTCGGTGTTGGCTGACGCGATGGTCCCGACGCGGTTACTGTCGCCGACGACGTACGTCTCCGGGACGATATCGGACAATTTCTCGATGGCCTCGCGGTCCGGCGCCAGCCCGAAGGCAACGACGACGGTATCGGCCTCCAGTAGTCGAGCGGTCCCGTCGTCACTGATTATCTCGACACCGTCAGTGGTAATTTTGCTCACCTGGCGCCGATAGTGTAGCTCGACGTCGGACTGGTCCAGCATCTTCATCAGCTGGATACGGATAAGTTCGAACGCTTCCAGGCATAGCTCTTCCCGTGGCAGCCGGTCGACGAGGGTCACCTGTTTCCCTTCGCCGGCCAGTTCGAGGGCGCACTCGGAACCGCTGAGCCCGGCACCGCACACCACGACCCGCTGGCCGATGGGGACGCTCCGTACATCGGCCTCGCTGACGCTGATGACGTGCGGTAGCTCGATCCCCTCGATGGGCGGTTTGATGTGTTGGGCGCCCATCGCCGGGACCAGAACGTCAGGCCGTTCCCGTTCGA
>CAZOMF010000001.1:0-13792 GCA_964580635.1 uncultured Dehalococcoidaceae bacterium | reverse complement strand
GATACCACCGGCGAGAACTGGATGCGGTTCTTCACCGTGACCGGCCCGATCCGGATGGGCATGAACACGTTTGGGTACGGTCGTATTTCTTCATGCCCTGACCTCGTGTGTCGCTGGTTTGCTGTCAGCCGGCGTCAGTGGAGCGGTGCCTGCCGGCGATAGTTCTTCCCCGTCGGCTCTTCACGCGAAGCCTGTTCCAGGGAGCGGCAGGCCGGACACTCGTGGAGGGTCTTGCGGGCGCAGCCGGCCGCGCCGCCCCCGGCACAGGCGCAGGCACAGGCGCAGGCGCACGACACGCAGGCGCAGGACACGCAGCCGGTAGTGTTCCGGTAGCCGCCGCTGACGAACGGACGCTGGTAGAGGTACGGCTGGTAGATAACGGCCGCCCAGATGGCCGGCGTGATGTACTCGTGGCGTTTCCGGTCGTAGTAGCGGCCCTCGTCGTCCGGCTTGATGTCGTTTTCCTCGACGTACTTCTTGAAGCCGGACTCGTATTCTTCCTTTTTTCCTTCGTCCTCCGCCATTGCCTGCTCGAAGCGGGCTACCCTCCGGGCGAGCCGGGTCCGCTTCTCCCGCGTCCAGCGCCAGATTACGAGCGCCACGAGCGCCAGCACGACCACCACGCCGATGACGATGGACCAGTCGATGCCGCCGCCCTTGCGCACACCGGCCCCCTCCGCCAGGAAGCTGCCGTCGGTGGACTCCATGATGATCCGGAAACGGGCACCCGGCAGCGCCGGCTTCACCCTCCAGAGGAGGGTATCGGCCGTTGTCTGGTTCGGTGCCGGGCTGAGTTTCGTGAAGCTGGCCGTATCCACCGGCGAATCCAGCCTGATCGCCATCTGCTCGATGGTGGCGCGGTCGTACCAGCCGGGGGTGAAATCGATACGCCAGATACCTTCATCAGGGAGGCGCTCCAGCAGGTTGTTCTGGATGACGGTGAACCCGATGGTGAAACTCTCGCCGGGCTGGTAGGTGCGGTCGAGGTCCACGCGCACGCCGGTGAAGCCGTTGCTGTCATCGTGGCGAACCATTCCGGCGGCGTTGCTGTAACCGGTAACCTGGTAGTGACTGTTTGGCAGTCCGATCGTCACCCAGGGAATGGAACCGCTGAGAACGGTCCAGGTCTGGGTGTAAGCCATATTCACCGTGCCGTCTTCGTTCGGGCTGAGGACGATGGTGTAGTCGTCGATGCGGTAGGTGCCGGTGTCCGCGGCGGCCGCGGGCAGGGCGGGGAGGCAGAGGCTGAATATGATGAGAAGGGCTAGGAGGGCATAGATGGATACTCCAGCGGGCAGCCGCCGAGGCAGGGCTCCAGGTACTCGCATCCTTCGCACTCCTTCCTGTCCTTGAGATAGGCCTTCTCCCGGAATCCCCTGGCGACGGGGTGGTTCCAGATCTGCGGCCAGGGATCGGTGAGAATATTGCCGAGCTTGTCCTTGAACCAGGACTGGCAGGGAATGACCGAGCCGTCCGGCTCCACGGTGAGGTTGTACTGCGC
The DNA here is from genome assembly GCA_964580635.1 of uncultured Dehalococcoidaceae bacterium. Taxonomy (GTDB): domain Bacteria; phylum Chloroflexota; class Dehalococcoidia; order Dehalococcoidales; family RBG-16-60-22; genus DAOUEG01. The sequence goes on along the minus strand of CAZOMF010000001.1, from coordinate 12,291 downwards.
TGCCGAGCAGGACTTGGCCCCGAAGCCGTACTCCAGCGGGTTGAACTGCTTGTAGCAGGTGGGCGAGTACCATTCCAGCCGGACGCCGGCATCGTTGGCCGTTTTTACCGCCTCCCCGAGCACCCGTTTCAGGTCTTCGACGGAGACATCGTGTTCCTTGCGGTCCCGGCTGACCCGGCCGGAGCAGATGAGGGTGTTGCAGGCCATCATGGTGAGGCCGAACTCGGCGCCGGCCCGTATGGTCTGCGGGAACAGCGCCAGGTTATCAGCCGTCAGCGTGGTATTGGTGATGACGGACATACCGATGCGGAGGGCTTCCCGGATACCGTCGACGGTCTCCTGCCAGGCGCCCGTCGCGCCGACCATCCGGTCGTGGACGTCCGGGAGGTGGGACTCCCAGCTGACCTGGACGTAGTCAAGCTCGGCCTTGTCGAGCGGGCTGGCGAGCCCCTTCAGGGTACGTCCGTTGGTGACGACGCCGGTGACGAACTCCTTGGAGTTCTCGATGAGTGCTACGAGGTCCTCCCGCAGGGTAGGCTCCCCGCCGGTGAACACGATCTGCGGGATGCCGGAGTCCCACACCTTCTCGATGATGCGGAGCCAGTCCGCCGTGGCGAGTTCCTCCACGTGGTGCGGGCCGCCGGTGTAGCAGAACGAGCAGTCGTTGTTGCAGCGGTAGGTCAAAGCGAGATCGAGCCGGGGCGGGGCCGTCCAGAGGTCCGGACGGGTTTCTTTGACCTCCAGTTCGAGGTCATGGATGGGGCAGGCGCCGGAGCACATGTCCAGCAGCGTGCCGTAGAGCACGTCGAAATCCTTGATGAGGACCTTCTTCGGCGTGCCCGGGTAGATGGCCTGCATCTGCTCGGCGATCTCTTTCTTGAACTTGTCCGGCTTGAGGGAGTCCGGATGCTGGTGCATGACCTCGATGAAGGTCTGAATGAAATCGGCGGCGGTGTCGTTGACCAGTACCAGGTCGCGTCCGTTGAGCCAGAGCATGTTGGGGTCGCCCCGCCGGAGGTGGATCCGCAGACCCGGGATGGTGACCTGGCGTACCTTGGAATAGCTCATATCCTTCTCTCTATTCTAACCTGCCGCGTCAAGGAACCGCGGTCTTCCCGGCAGCTCAGTCCTCGCCACGCAGGCTGCGGCGGAAGCGCTTGACGGCGACGTAGCCGAGTGTAACCAGTCCGCAGAGCATAACCATTCCGCCCCCGGCCAGGAAGGTGTCTCGGTCCAGCGTCGTTGAGGAAACGGCCTCGATGATCGATACGACGATGCCGAACAGCAGCGGTACGGCCAGCAGTATCCGGCCCATGATAATGAGGGCGTGGAGCGTTCCGTCTTCCCGCGTGTTCATGGCCGTTACCTCCGTTCCGGTTTGCCAGAGGTTATTTTTGCCCGATTGTACCCCTTTTTGAACGTGTCTTCAAGCTTCGGTCGGTTCATGGAGGCATTTGCCGCGGCACGAAACAACAGGCTCGCGGCACCGGGGTGGGTGCGTGATCGGTGGACCGGGACTGGAATAGTGTAGAGAGAGGCGGGAACGGCGCCGTGTCTCGTTCTCGGAGCAAAGAACCAAACAGTGTATGGCACACGGCGATGTAGGGGCATCGCTTTTTGATGGTGCCGTCCCCGCCGGCACAATTCCGTGATTACCTTTTCCTTGTCATGGACATCATAACTGCCGATGACCTGCTGGATAGACTGACGTAACAAAGCGTATTAACGTTCATGGCTTCTGCTCACTGCGGACCTTGATGAGCTCCGCCACGATGCTCAGGGCGATCTCTTCCGGCGTCTCGGCGCCGATGTTCAGCCCGATGGGTGAGTGAACGGCGTCCAGCAACGATTTTTCGACCCCGTTTTCCCTGAGTGCGGCGTAGATGGCCTCGCGCTTGCGGCGGCTGCTTATCATGCCGATGTAGCCGGCGTCCGTTTTTAACGCCTGCTCCAGCACCACGCGGTCGAAGCTGTGGCCCCTCGTAACGATGACGAGGAACGAGTCCTTATCGATGGCCAGTCCGTCGAAGGCGGCGTTGAAATCGGCCACGATCCGCTCGCGGGCGTCCGGGAAGCGCTCCGCGCTGGCAAACTCCGGCCGGTCATCGATGACGACGATGCGGAACCCGACCAGCGCGGCGAGACGGGCGGTCGGCGCCGCCACGTGCCCGGCGCCGAAGAGGTAGAGCGTCTTGAGACGGCGGACCGGGTCGATGAGCACCTGGAAACCATCGAACGGGAGGACCGTCGTCGTGGAAACGGCGCGGACTTCTTCCTTCAGGCGGTCAACGTCGGCGTCAGGGAGCGGGAGATTGCCGAGCGCCTGGCCGTCCGGGAACATCACGGCGTGTCCGGTGACCTCTGTCTCGCCTTTGAGACAGGTCAGCAGGAAACAGTTCAGCCCGCCGACGACGGCATCGTGCCAGTGGTCGGCGAATGCCTTGTTCTCGGCGGTGGGGGCCAAATAGTCCAGTAAAATTGTGGCGGTGCCGCCGCAGATCATGCCGGGAGCGCTGGCGTCCTCGCCGTTCAGGTCGAACTCGAGGACGGATGACCGCCGCTCCGTCAGTGCTTCCCGCGCCCTGGCCACGGCGGCGGCCTCGATAAGGCTCCCGCCGATGGTACCGTAGGCGGTCCCGTCCGCCGCGACGGCCATCTTGCTGCCCTCGTGCCGCGGGCTGGAGCCTTTCAATCCCAGCAGCGATATGAGGACGATAGGTTTGTCCTCTTCGAGCTGCCGGTACACGGTTTGAGCCAGGTATTCCGCTTCGTTCATTCTCCTGAAAGGGGGACCCGGGCGGCGAGAGGTGGCCCGCCGCCCGGGTCAGCTCGCTCCTATTTTTTCTCCGCCAAAGCGGCTTTGATCTTGTCCGGGGTGGCCGGCAGGTGCCGGACCCGGGCGCCGCAGGCGTTGTAGATGGCGTTGATAACGGCCGGGGCGGTGGAGACCATCGTCATCTCGCCGATGCCGGTCGAGCCGAGCGTGCCGTTGGGCCGCGGCGTCTCGCGGGTAATGAACTCGACCTCCGGCGCCATCTCGATGGTGGGGAACTTGAAGGTGACCCAGTCCTTGCTCTGGCCCTGGACGTACTCCTCGCGGAGTGCGTAGCCTATCCCCTGGTCCATGCCGCCCTCGAGCTGCCCCTGCAGGTTCTGCGGGTGGATGATGGGGCCGCAGTCCACCGCGGTCGTCATCTTGAGTACCCTGACCTCGCCGGTTTCGGTATTCACCTCGACCTCGGCCATCTGGATGTTGTGGACCTGTGAATCGAACGAATCGCCCTGACCCGTCTCCGGGTCGAGCTGGTCGTTGCCGGGAATGACCTTGGTGCCTTCATAGCGGGTCGGCTTGCCGGCTTTCACCATGTCCGCGTACTTCTTGGAGCCGATTGCCTTCATGTCCGCCGCCATCTTCTGGACGGCGTCCACCAGGGAACCGCCGCCCATGTAGGTCATGCGGCTGCCGGCGGAGGGCCCCATGCCGACCGTCTTGTCCGTATCCCGCGTATAGAGGATGATGCTCTCCATCGGCATGCCGAGGACCTGCGCGGCCAGCTGAGTGAGCATGGAGTCGTTGCCCTCCCCGGGGTCGGCGATGGCCGCGTAGACGGTGACCGTGTCGTCCGGGTTGAGCTCCACGTAGACCTTGCCCTGGTCGCCCGCCTCGGCGATACCGAAGGAGTGGCAGGCGATACCGACGCCTCGTTTGATTGTACCATCCTTGCCCGCGGCGGCGTCCTTCTTGGCCCGCTCGTAGTGCGGCTTGATGGCGTCGCAGAGCTCCGGGAACGGGAAAACGTTCACCGGCGCGCCGGTCGAGCGCGTCTGGCCGGGCTTCATGGAGTTCTTTTTGCGGAACTCGAGCGGGTCCTCCCCGAGCTGTTCGGCGAGCATGTCCACCAGGGATTCCAGCGCGAAGATGACCTGGGGCGGCCCGGCCCCGCGGGCGGCCCCGCCGGCGCCGTTGTTGGTATAGGCCATCTTTGCCATGGCGTAGGTGTTGTCGATGTTGTAGGAACCATTGAACATGTGGAGGGCGCGCGTCGGGATGATGGGCCCGAGCAGGAAGTAGGCGCCTTTGTTCACCATGAACTCGTTGGAGTAGGCGGTGATGACGCAGTCCTGCGTGGCGGCCAGCTTGGCGACCATGTCGAACGGGTGCCGCTTGGAAGCGAGCCACATGGACTCCTCCAGGCTCGGCAGGTACTTGACCGACCGCTTGAAGTGGAGCGCGGCCGCCGCGGCGATGGCCTCCGATGAAATGGTGGCCTTGATGCCGAACTGCCCGCCGACGTACGGCTCCCGGTAGCGGACGTGGTCGTAGCCGATAGCCTCGGCGATCTGGGCGGCGTGCGGGTGTATCTGGATGCTGCGGCCGTAGACGATGATCTCGTCCGGCGTGTACTCTACCGCGCAGTGCTCCGGCTCCATTGACGCCTGATGGTTCATCTGGGTGGAGAAATCGCCTTCGACCTTCGCGTAGGCGGCGTCGAACGCCTGCTGGAAATCGCCCTTTATCTGCGGCTGCTGGTAGCAGAGGTTGGGGGAGTGGGAATGGATGGGTATCGCACCGTCGGCCAGCGCCTTGGCCGGCGTGTCCATGACGGGGAGCTTCTCGTAGGTCACCTTGACGGCGGCGGCGGCGGCGCGGGCCTGCGCGCGGGTTTCCGCGGCGACGATGGCGATGGGGTCGCCGAGCTGCCGCACCTTGTCCTCGCAGAGGACCGGCTGGTCCGGCGCGAAGACGCGGATGCGGTTGGTGCCCTGGATATGGTCCGCCGTCATGACGCCGCTTACGCCGGGCATCCTGGCCGCGGCGGAGGCATCGACATTCTTGATGGCGGCGTGGATCTCGGTGCTGTGGACGGCCGCCAGGTGGAGCGGGTTATCGAGCTTGATGTCCGCCGAGAACTGGGCGACGCCGGTGGCCTTGATCATGGCTGAGGGGCGCGGGTGGCTCTCGCCGATCATTTTGTCCGGGATGGCGGCGCGTACCTTCGCCGGCGTCGTCTCCCCGGCGAGGAACCGGGCCGCCAGGTTGACGGCGTCGATGATCTTCCGGTAGCCGGTGCAGCGGCAGAGGTTACGGGCGAGCGCCTTCTTGATGTCCGCGTCGGAGGGCTTCGGGTTGGCATCGAGGAGGGCTTTGGTGCTCATGATCATGCCGGGGGTGCAATAGCCGCACTGGACCGCCCCGGCCAGGACGAAGGCCTCCTGGATGAGGTGCGGATTGTCCGGCGTGCCGAGCCCTTCCACGGTGATGACCTGGGCGCCGTCGAGGTTGGCCACCTTGCGCAGGCAGGAGTGGACGGCCTTGCCGTCCACGATGACGGTGCAGGCGCCGCACTGGCCCTTGCGGTCACAGGACTGCTTGGTTCCGGTGAGACCGAGGTCGTCGCGCAGGTAGTCCAGCAGGACGAGGTCGGCCTCCGCGTCTACGGTGCGCGGCTGACCGTTGACGGTCAAACTTACCTTGCTCACGGTATCCCTCCGCTTGTCATATTTGTACTAGCTAATATAATACAACGCACTTGAAAAATAGCACGTTGTCGCCGGTTTGTCAATGCGATTTTGTCACCCCCCGGTGAAGCGGCGCAGCCCCCGGGCCAGCAGCTCGACGGTATCCCTCGCCCGCTTCCGGAACTCCGCCTCCCCGCCGCCGAGCGCGGCGGTAAAATCGTCCTCGGTGAGGGACTCGGCGTGGTCGATGGTCTTCCCCTCTGCAAGGGAGCAGAGGATCTCGATGACGACGTTGGCGGTAGGATCGCAGGTGCAGAGGTAGCGGATTTCCCTGATGGTCGTGCCCTCCAGGTTCACGTAGATGTGCATGTAGGCGCGTCCCAGGCTGCCGCAGACCTGTATCTTCTCGCCGATGGAATCGATGAAAACGTCCGGGTCTTCCAGCGTGCCGGCGTGCGTGAAACCCTCGCGGAGCAGCCGCCGGTAGGAGGCGATGACGAGCTTGTCCATCAGACGTAGCTGCGTTCCGTGAAGATGGCGTGGAGGGTATCCAGGAACACGTCGCACTCCTCGGTGGTATTGTAGAAGTAGAGCGAGATGCGGTAGGTCATCCGGTGCTCCTCGGGCAGGTGCGGGCGCGTCCAGCCCTGGCCGTAGATCTTGTTGAAATATGAGTGGACGCAGTAAGTGCCGTCCCGCACCATGATGTTGGCGCGGGCGTCCAGCTCCTCGGCGATGCCGAAGGCGTTGGGACGCCGGACCTCGAAGGTGAGGATGCCGCCGCGGTCGGCTGGGTCCCGCGGCCCGATGATGCGGAACCAGTCCTGGTCCCCGTAGCGTTCCGCCAGCCCGAAGGTCAGGTGCCAGTTGAGCGACTCCACGTGGCTGCGGATGGCCTCCAGGCCGATGCCGGTAAGGTAATCTACTGCGGCCCCGGCGGCGATCTGGGCGGGGTAGTTCTGGAGGCCGGCCTCGAAGCGGTCCGGCGGATCGAGGAGCCAGTAGTCGTCCTCGGTCGTGTCGCCGACGGTGCCGCCGCCGAGGACGGTGGGTATGATGACGTCGCCGGCCTCGTCCGCCTCGTGGTACTCCTTGCCGAGCAGCTCCTCTTTGCCGTACAGCACGCCGAGGCCGCGCGGGCCGCACATCTTGTGGAGGGAGAAGGCGAGAAAGTCCGTGTCGAGCGCCCGCACGTCCACCGCCTGGTGCGGTACCGTCTGGGCGCCGTCCAGCAGGACCCGCGCCCCGTACCGGTGCGCTATCTGGACGATCTGCGCCGCCGGCAGCGTGGCCCCGGTCATGTTGGAGGTGAAAGGCAGCGAGACGAGCCGGACACGGCCCTCCCTTAGCCGTTCCTCGAACGCGCCGAGGTCGAAGATCTCCTTGGGCCCGGTCGGGACGCTGTCTACCGTTATCATGCCCTGCTTCTCCAGCCGCAGCCACGGCAGCAGGTTGGAGTTGTGCTCGCGGTCGGAGAGCAGCACGACGTCGCCCTGCTTGAACGGAAAGCCGAGCGCCACCGTGTTGATGGCGTGGCTCGTGTTGAGGGTGAAGACGATCTCCTTCGTGGAGCGGGCGTTGATGAAGGCCCGCACGGCGTCCCGCGAGCCGGTAACGCCCTCCTCCGGGTCGCCCTCGATGCGCCGGGCGACCTCGGCGGAGAACCAGTGGCGGCTCCGCCCGCCGCCGCAGCCGGGGAAACCCTCGTAGTAGTCCCGTATAGCGGCGATGACCGGCGCCGGCACCAGCGTGGTGCAGGCGTTATCGAAGTAGACCGGCGGTCGTCCGTTGCGTTCCTGCGCCAGGGCGGGGAAGTCCGCCCGGATACCGGTCAACCGCTGCCGTTCCATGCCTGCCGTACGCCTTCCTTTGACCTACCGGGGCGGTCCCGCGAACGGATGCGGCGCGCCCGGCTCGATGGCCTTCTTCATGAAGGCGTTGAGCGTATCGATGTCCCGCCCCTGCGGTAGCAACCTCGCCCGGCTGTCCGGCACCAGGATGAGGTATTCCTCTTTCCGCATCCCTTCCAGGAGCCCCTCGGCGAGCTGTTCCGGTGAGAGGAAGAAGGGCATCTTCATCATCTCCGTGCCCTCGGCCAGCATCCGGGCCTTGTCCTCCTCGGAACCGACGAATGTCGAGTTCACGTGGATGTCCGTCCTGACGCCGCCGGGGATGAGGCAGGATACCTTGATGCCCTTCGGACCGAGATAGCCGTAGAGGCACTCCGTGAAGCCGATAATGCCGGCCTTGGTGGTGATGTAGGGGATGTTCATGGTCTCCCCGGTGTAGCCGAGGGCCTGGATGGACGATACGTTGACGAGGTAGCCGCTGCCCCGTTCGAGAAAGTGCGGCAGGAACGCCTGTACTACCCGGACGTAGCCGAGCAGGTTGGTATTGACGATGCGCTCCCACTCTTTCATGCTCGTGTCTTCGAGCAGGCCTCGGATGCCCATCGCCGCGTTGTTGATGATGATATCGATGGCGCCGAATGCCCCGAGGGCCTTGTCCCGCAGGTTCCAGACGTCCTCGTCCGTCCCGACGTCGCAGGCGACGGCTACGGCCCGCCGGCCGAGGGTCTCGATATCCGCCTTGACCTTTTCCAGTTTCGCCACGGTCCGGGCGGCGAGCACGACGTCGGCGCCATCTTTCGCCAGGGCGACGGCCACCGCCTCGCCGATACCGCCCGAAGACCCGGTCACGACTGCTGTTTTTCCTTTAAAATCCACGTACCGCTCCTTAAATTATAGTGCATGCTTGACATGCCTGCCCTTTATGTATTATTTGTATTATTACAAACGTACGCAGGTGATGTCAAACCATCTACTATTGTAGAATAGATACCAGCAAGGAAGGAAGGGGACTGCCATGGGAAAAATCACCGATGCCATTCATGTCGGCAACAATTTCAGGGGCTGCACGTCCAGCTACGTCGTCACCAGGGACGGCGTGGTGATGATCGATACGCCGATGGTCCCGGCGGAAGCCCGCGCGTGGCTCGATGAGATCAAGCAATACGGCGAACTCCGCTACGTCATCAACAACGAGCCCCACCCGGACCACGTGGCCGGCAACTGCTGGCTCGGTAGCACCGTCGTCGCCCACGAGTCCGCCCGCCCGGCCACGCTGGCCCTCACGCGGGAGACGCTCGAAGGCCAGCTGTCCTGGATGGCCCCGGACGCACTGCCGCTCGATAAGGACTTCTGGTGGCGCCCGCCCGATCTCACCTTCTCCGAGAACCTGACCCTCTATCTCGGCGACCATACCTTTCAGATCCTGCTTATGCCGGGCCACACCGCCCACGAGACGGCCGTCTATGTCCCGGAGGAGCGGACGGTGTTCACCTCGGATAACGTCGTCCAGGTCATGCCCATCATGTTCGAGTGTGTCCCGGAGTGGACGGACTCGCTGCGGCGGCTGCTTGAAATGGACATCGAGTACATCGTCCGCGGACACGGGGAGGTCGGCGGCAAGGAGTCCGTCACCACCATGCTGGAGAATGTGGAGTTCTGTTTCGCCGAGGTGAAGAAGGCCATCGCCGCCGGCTGGAGCTCGGAGGAGGCCCAGGAACGGGTCACCTTCGCCGAGAAGTTCCCACCGCTCCCCGGCGACCCCATGGCCGCCATGCGCAAAAAAGGCATCGCCCGCCTCTACGAAGTCTTTACCGCCAAATGAGAAAAGGAAAACCGATGAGTAAAACATACGGCCGGGGAAACTACCGGTACCAGCGGGCTGACTGGCAGGCCCATTTCCCGGATGGCTGGACGCCCGTGGAGGTCAACGCCCTCGCCATCGATTCGCAGGACCGCCTCTATGCCTTCAACACCGGTGAGTACCCGGTCACGGTCTTCGACCGTGACGGCCAGCTCCTCGGCACCTGGGGACAGGGCCGGTTCGGGCACAGCCACGGGGCCCTCATCGGCCCCGACGACACCATCTACTGCACCGACGACGGCAACCATACCGTCAAAAGGTTCACGCTGGACGGCAAATTGCTGATGACGCTCGGGAAGAAGGACCAGCCCTCGGACACCGGCTACACGCTCGTGGACCCGGAAGGTAAGCCCATCTTTATCATGGACGCCATCAAGACGACCAAACGGGGCGGCCCGCCCTTCAACAGCCCCACCGGCGTGGCGCTCGCTTCCAACGGGGACATCTTCGTCTCGGACGGCTACGGCAACGCCCGCGTCCACAAGTTCTCCCCGGACGGCACGCTGCTGAAGTCCTGGGGCGAGCCCGGCGGCGCCCCCGGCGAGTTCTTCGTGCCGCACGGTATCGCCGTGGACAAGGACGACCGTGTCCTCGTCGTCGACCGGCACAACAACCGCATCCAGATCTTCGATACGGACGGCAACTACCTCACCGAGTGGACCGGCTTCGAGCTGCCCTCAGACGTCTTCATCGACAGGGACCAGGCCGTCTACATCACCGAGCTGATGCCTCGGCTCAGCATCCTCGATACGAATGGCAACGTGCTGGCGCGGCTCGACAACGAGGGCACCACCAAGGAAGACCCCCTCTTCGTCACCCTCCACAGCGTGACCGTCGATTCCCGCGGGGACGTCTACGTGGCGGAGGTCATGGGCATCTACCAGAACGACCCGTTCCTGGATACCCGCAAGACCCGCATGATCCACAAGTTCGTCAGACAGTCCTGATACCCCCTGACGCCATGCAAGTCCTGAGCCGGGCGGCACTGCCGCCCGGCTTTTATTATACGCGTAATTGTGCGGGCGTTTTACCGGTGTCCTCGCACCTGTTGGAACGTGGTGCTATAATCGTGGCAATGAGCATCGCGGTCACCGGGGCTTCCGGACACATCGGCGCCAATCTGGTGCGGGCGCTCGTGGCGGACGGTCAACGCCCCCGCTGTCTTATCCATGTCCAGGCGCGGGCCCTCGAAGGGCTCGCGGTTGAGAAGGTCACCGGCGATGTCCTCGACGTCGATTCACTGTGCCGCGCCTTCGATGGCGTTGACACCGTCTACCACCTGGCGGCGCGGATATCCCTTACCGGAAAGGACGCCTCGAAGACGGAGGAGATCAACGTCGCCGGCACGCGGAACGTGGTCGAGGCCTGCCTGCGGATCGGCGTGAAGCGGCTCGTGCATTTCGGCTCCGTCCACGCGCTGCAACAGGAACCGCTCGATACGGCCCTCGACGAAACCCGCCCTCTCGTCACCTCACCGTCCGCCCCGGCCTACGACCGTTCCAAGGCCCGCGGCATCCTCGAGGTACGGAAGGGACTGGAACGGGGACTGGACGCCGTCATCGTGCTCCCGACCGGCGTGCTCGGACCGTACGATTTCGAGCCGTCCCATTTCGGGCAGGTAGTGATAAACCTGGCGACCGGCAGGCTGCCGGCGCTGGTGTCCGGCGGTTTCGACTGGGTGGACGTGCGGGACGTGGTGGCCGGTGCGTTATCCGCCGCCGAGAAGGCGCCCTGCGGGAGCATGTACCTGCTTTCCGGCCACTGGGAGGACATCGCCGGGATAGCCCGTATCATCTGCGAGGCCTCCGATAGAAAGACGCCGTGGTGTGCACCGCGCTGGCTGGCTTCGGCCGGGGCGCCGGTCATGGAGACCTGGTGCCGCCTCACCAATACAAGACCCCTCTACACGCGGATGTCCCTCGACGCCCTGCGGAGCAACCGGCACATCAGCCACCAACGCGCCGCCCGGGAGCTCGGCTACGCGCCGCGGCCCTTCCGTGAGACGCTGCTGGACACGCTCGGCTGGTTCCGCGACAACGGCCGGCTGGCGCGAAGCGGGGCCGCATGACCGAGCGCCTGTTCTTCGACTGGCTGCTGGCGGTCGCCTTCGGGCTGGCCGTGGTGGTGTTCGTGATGCTCTTTTTCATCACGGCGCCCTACGGCCGTCACGTCCGGCGAGGCTGGGGACCGGACCTCGGGAGCCGCCTGGCCTGGGTCGTCATGGAAGCGCCCTCACCGGTCCTGTTCGGGTTGCTCTTCCTGACCGGGAGCAATCCGGTGACGCTGACCTCCGTCGCGTTCCTCGTCATGTGGGAGGCGCACTACTTCCACCGGGCGTTCCTGTATCCGTTCACTCTGCGGGGCACGGTACGGCGGATGCCGCTGGTCGTGGTGGGGATGGGCATCGTCTTCAATCTCATGAATGCCTATCTCAACGGGCGCTGGCTGTTCCATTTCTCGCCGGGGTACGGCAGCGGCTGGCTGCACGACCCCCGCTTCATCGGCGGGGTGACGCTGTTCGTCGTCGGCTACTTCATCAACCGGCAGGCGGACCTTGCCCTGCGGTCGCTGCGGCGGGAGGGGGATTCCGGCTACCGTATCTCCAACAGCTTTTTTCACCGGCTCGTTTCCAGCCCGAACTACCTCGGGGAGATCGTTATCTGGACCGGCTGGGCGGTCGCTACCTGGTCGCTTCCGGGAGCGGCCTTCGCGGTGTGGACGTTCGCCAACCTGGCGCCCCGGGCCCGGACGAATCACCGCTGGTACCACGAGACATTCCCGGACTATCCGCCGGAACGGAAGGCGCTGCTCCCGGGCATCTGGTAGGGGGGCCGCCGGCTTCCTCAACGGCGTCCTGCTTCTCACGATTCGCCCGGTGCCCCTTCGCTTTTTAACGATTTCAGGCAGTATTCCAGTGAAATTCCATATAATGAAACTAAATTTTGTAAAACTGGATTTTTCCTTTTTAATGCAGTAGGATAGTATAAATCTATTACGGTGCCGTCATAAGGAGGACAGTATGCCTGGAATGGACAACCTGAAGAACGTGGTACGGGAACCCAACGTGGTGGAGCTGAAACCATGGCAGTCCATCCACTACCAGATCAAGGAGCCGATGGT